>NZ_LYRQ01000024.1:0-60312 GCF_001661605.1 Pseudoalteromonas sp. MQS005
TACAATAGTTTAAAAGAATGTTAAGCACATATATGTAAATTTTTTGTATCTTTTTTGCACTTCTGTGTAGCTATAAAAGAAAAAAAAGGATACATTAACAATTTGATGACAGCGTTGTCATAAGTTGGTGCGCGCTGTTAATTATTATTTAAACCCTAAGGTAGCGGATTGTGCGCGCTAAGGTAGCAATTGCTAGATGTGAATAGTGATTGATTTAAAAGTGGGATTAATTTAAGTATCTGAAAGAGATACTTGAGTGACTAAGTTAATAACAATAGAGGGAAAGTAGCGAATGAAGATTAAATCATTACTGACAGCATGCTGCTTAGCACTGGGTTTGAGTGCGTGTCAGGGCAATGTTGATGAACAAAATACGGTATCGGTTCAGCTAAGCCCTGCAAACGATAGCGCCGTAGAGTTACTTGCTAAAACCTTACAAATAAAATATCAGCAGGTTGATAACCGTCCATCAGCACAGTGCGATCCAGATATTGAAAACGGTCACTGTTTTAAAGCGTATTTACATTTAACCGCCAACTCGGCGATTAACGTTGACCAATGGAAAATTTACTTTAGTCAAATTACACCTATTCAAACGGCGATTAGCGATGAATTTACTATTAAACGCGTTAATGGCGACATTCATGTCATTGAGCTTAAAGACGGGTTTACTGGCTTTAAAGCGGGTGAGACTAAAACGATTACTTTTTATGCGCATTTTTGGTCATTATCGCAAAGCGACGCAATTCCTAATTATATAGTTGTTAATAATAATGACACCGCTAAAGTGATTGAAAGCACAAAACCTAAAATTGACCCAGAGACAGGGTTAGAGGTGTTGCCACATGTTATGCCTTACACCGATTATGAACGTCAGTTTAAGCGTACCGCGAATGATAAAACGCAGTGGCTTAGCGCTGAGCGCTTGTTTGAGCGCAATGAAAAATATGACTTTTCTGCTTATTTAACGTCGCAAAATCAAGTGAGCAATGTGATTGCTCAACAAATTATTCCGACCCCACGTTTTAGCGAATTTAGCCAAACTCAAACGCTAGATATAAGCCAAGGGCTTAATATTAACTACTCAGGAATAGATAAAACACACTTATCTGCCGCAACACAAAGGTTAGCACTACTAGGTATTAATATAAGCGATGATGCAGCGGCCATTAAGGTCACACTTAATACAGTAACTAAAAATGATGAATTTGAAGGCAGCTATAAGTTAGCGATTAAAGCTGATGAAATTGTGATTAATGCCGCTGATGAAACGGGCATTTTTTATGCTTTGCAAAGCTTAGCGAGTTTGTATCAGGTTAACAGTAATATGTTACCTGTGGGAGAGGTAATTGATGCACCGCATTATCAGTTTAGAGGGGTGTTGGTGGATGTTGCGCGTAACTTTCGCGACAAAGACTTTATTTTAAAGCTGCTTGATCAAATGGCGGCTTATAAACTTAATAAGCTGCATTTACATTTAGGTGATGATGAAGGTTGGCGTATAGAAATCCCATCACTTCCTGAACTTACGGATATAGGGGCGAAGCGTTGTTTTGATCAAAGCGAGCAACAATGTTTAATGCCACAGTTGGGCGCAGGGCTTGATACTTCAAGTGCAGCAAATGGCTATTATTCGGTGGCTGATTATCAAGAAATACTCAAAGCGGCGAGTGCGCGTCATATTCAAGTGATCCCATCACTTGATATGCCAGGGCATTCTCGCGCTGCAATTAAAGCCATGCAAGCGCGTTATAATAAATACATAAAACAAGGCGATAAACAAAAAGCCGAGCAGTTTTTACTTTATGATCCGCTTGATACAACCGTGTATTCGTCGGTACAGCACTATAACGACAATACAATTAATGTGTGTTTAGACTCATCGTATGCGTTTATTCGTGAAGTAATGGAACAGGTAAAAGGCATACACAGTGATGCACAGCATCCGTTAACCCGTTATCACATAGGCGCCGATGAAACCGCCGGAGCGTGGGTTGACTCACCAGCTTGTGCTGATTTTATTAAACAAAATAAGTTAGAAATTACTGAAGCGAGTCAGCTGGGCAGCTATTTTATTGAACGTATTGCGAATATGTTGGCTGATATGAATATTGAAACCGCTGCATGGAGCGATGGTTTATCGCATACTAATCCAGAGAATATGCCAGAGGTTGTACAAGGTAATAGCTGGGATTTATTAATGTGGAACGGCCATCAACGTGCCCATGAATTTGCTAATAGAAATTGGCAAGTGGTGCTCTCGTCGCCAGATGTGCTGTATTTTGACTTTCCGTATGAAGCAGACCCACAAGAGCACGGCTATTACTGGGCTTCAAGGCATATAAATACCGAAAAAATATTTCAGTTTATGCCAGATAATTTACCTATTCATGCTGAATTTTGGCTCGATAGAGAAGATAATCCTTATGTAGCTGATGACACGTTAAAGCATGATGAGCAAGGCAAGGTAGTATCAGCGCCTTTGGCAAAAGATAAACGCTTTATTGGTATTCAAGGGCAGTTATGGAGTGAAAATACGCGCACCAATAATATGGCCGAATATAAGCTCTTCCCACGGTTATTATCGTTGGCACAAAGAGCATGGCATAAGGCAGATTGGGCGGTTCCGTATGATCACAATGGCTTTGTTTATAGCCAACAAACAAATCGCTTTAGCTCAGCATTAAAACAGCAGCGCGATCAGCAATGGCAGACTTTTGCAGCCACAATGGGATTAAAAGAATTTCCTAAGCTAGAAATGGCTGATGTGCATTATCGTCTTGCAAATGCGGGCGCAAAAATTGAGAACGGCATGTTGTACGCCAATATTGCCTACCCTGGTTTGGTAATTGAATACAAACAAGGAAGCGGCCAATGGCAAACCTATAAACAACCCGTCAAAGTAACACAAGATGTATGGATTCGCTCTAAGACTCCATCAGCAAGTCGTGTAAGCAGAAAGCTCAAAGTAACGCACCGCTAAGGTGCGTTTTCCTTTAAATTATTGAAGATGAAAGAAGTTATTTATTTGTAAATAAAAGTAATGACAACGCTGTCATTTGTGCTAGTATAAGATTCATACAGTATGACAGTCCGGTTTTATTTTCAGTGTTTTGCAAAACGGTCGAACAAATTAAGAGGCAATAATGATCACCAACAATATTAATAACAATGAACTCTTTGTGGGGATCGATGGCGGTGGCACTAAATGTAAAGCAATTATCGTCAATAGCTGTAATGAAATAGTAGGCACCGGTGTGGCAGGCCCTGGTAACCCGTTACATGGATTTAGCCAAGCAACGCATTCCATTGAGCAATCAGCGCGTTTAGCCTTGCAAGATGCAGGACTCAAAGAGACGTCTTTATCTGCATTAATCGCAGGGGTTGGCCTGGCGGGAGTTAACTTACCAAGTTTGCATAATCAAATGACCCAGTGGCAACACCCATTTAAAACTATGCATTTAACGACTGATTTACTCATTGCTTGTATGGGCGCTCATCAAGGTAGTGATGGCGCAGTGATGATTGCAGGTACTGGCTCGTGTGGATTTTCATACGTTAATGGTCAATCGTTTATGATTGGTGGTCATGGTTTCCCACACGGTGATAAAGGCAGCGGTGCATGGATAGGCTTTACTGCTTGTCAGCAGGTGTTGTTAAGCCTAGACAAGTTAATCCCAAGTGGTGCGCTTACTAATTTGATTATGAAGTATTTAGAAGTGCGTGATGCAATGCAACTAGTTGAAGTGATTGCGAATAAACCAGCCGCCTTTTTTGCGCAACTTGCAGGTTGTGTTTTTCAATCAGCACAAGCAAACGATGCCATTGCGATTGCCATTTTAAAAGAAGGTGGCGCGTACTTAAGCGATATTGCACGTCAACTATTAGATAAAAACCCACCAAGGCTTTCGTTTATTGGTGGCTTATCAGCCGTGATGACAACATGGTTAGATCCAGACATTCAAGCTATTTTATCAGCCCCATTATCGTCACCAGAAATGGGGTCTGTACTTTACGCTAAACAACAGCACGTTAATTACAGCAGCCAGGAGTTATGATGTTTAACACCCTAATGGAAAAAGAAGCGGCGCAAACGCCAAATGTTATTGAAAAGCAAATTATTGCCAACCAACCTTTAGTGGAAAAAATTGGTCATAAGCTTCGCGATATGGCCCCTAAGGTGGTGATGATGATTGGTCGCGGTTCATCAGATCATGCTGGCGTTTTTGGTAAGTACTTAATTGAAATTGAAGCAGGTGTACCGGTCAGTTCAGCAGCGCCATCAGTGGCGAGTGTATATAGTAAAACATTAAAGCTTGAAGGCGCTGTGGTGATTGTAATTTCTCAATCAGGACGCAGCCCAGATATTCTCGCTCAAGCAAAAATGGCGAAAGAGGCGGGCGCTTATTGTATTGCACTGGTTAACGATGAAGCGTCACCATTGCAAGACATAGTAGATGATTTTGTACCCCTTAAAGCCGGTGATGAAATTTCGGTGGCGGCAACAAAAAGTTACCTAGCAACGTTATCAGCCCTGGTGCATATTGTTGCTAATTGGACGCAAAATGAGTCATTATTACAAGGGCTTAAAGAGCTGCCTAGCGCGCTTGATGCAATGATAGACTCGCCAACTCAGTTACAACCTACTGAGTTTGCAAACATTAAGAATATGGTGGTATTAGCCCGTGGTTTAGGGTTTTCTATCTCAAAAGAAATGGCACTTAAGCTTAAAGAAGTGTGTGCTATTCATGCTGAGTCATTCAGTAGTGCAGAATTTTTACATGGTCCGGTAACCTTAGTTGAGCAAGGGTTAGTGATTTTAGATTGCTCGGTTGATGATGAAACTAAAGAGTCACATCAGCAGCAAATTGCTGAGGTTAAAAAACGCGGTGCACACGTGATTAGCCTTAATCAAAACGGTATTAACGTACACCCTCGATTAGCGCCATTTTTAGTATTGCAGCGTTTTTATCTTGATGTGGCAAAAGTAGCGTTAAGCCGTGGTTTTAATCCTGATGAGCCTAAGGGGCTTAAAAAAGTAACAAGGACATTATAAATGTCAGTAAAACGTATTCATGTAGCAGAACTATTTGATGGCGAGCAATTTGTTAACGACAAAGTGTTGAGCATTGATGCGGGTATTATTACGGCAATAGATGATAACGTGCAACAGGCAGATGAGCACCTAACGGGGTTAGTTGCGCCAGGCTTTATTGACGTGCAAGTAAATGGTGGCGGTGGTGTATTGTTTAATCGTACTAGCAGTGTTGCTGGGGTTAAACAAATGCTGCTGGCACATGCCAAGTATGGCACAACTGCCATGTTGCCGACTTTAATTACTGACACGGTTGAAGTGATGCACCAAGCAGCCGATGTCATTGCTGATGCTATTGCTTTGCAGACTCCCGGTATTATTGGTATTCACTTTGAAGGCCCGCACTTATCTGTTGCAAAAAAAGGCGCTCATAGCGCTGATTATATTCGCCCTATTTCTGAACAAGAATGGCAGGTATTATCTCGCCAAGATTTAGGTAAAGTGGTGGTAACAGTTGCACCTGAAAATGTTCTGCCAAGTGATATCGCTAAAATGCGTGAGGTAGGCATACACGTTTGTTTAGGTCATACCAATGCAAGCTTTGCTCAAGCTCAGCGCGCGGTTGATGCTGGCGCAACCGGATTTACGCATTTATATAATGCTATGTCGCCATTACAGGGGCGTGAGCCAGGTGTTGTAGGCTGTGCATTATTAAACGATGACACCTATTGCGGCCTAATTGTTGATGGGCATCATGTTGATTACGCTGCATGTCAGCTTGCGTTAAAAGCAAAGCCAATGGGTCGTGTTTTTTTAGTCACTGATGCGATGCCACCAGTGGGTACGAATGACACCGAATTTGCTTTTTTTGACCGTACCGTCACCTTAGATAATGGTAAGCTCACCTCTACTACGGGTGAACTGGCAGGATCTGCGCTTGATATGGCAACCGCAGTAAGAAATACAGTAACCCATTTAAAGCAGCCATTAGCGCAAGCGCTTAATATGGCAAGTTTATATCCTGCTCAGTATTTACAGTTGCCCGCCACACACGGGCGATTAATACCGGGCAGTCCAGCAGATTTTGTACAATTAAACACACAACAACAAGTCATTAGCACGTGGATTGGCGGCGCTCAGGTTTGTTAACAACATAATAAATATAAATAAAGGAAAATAACATGACAACCAATGTTATGGATACGTCCAAAAATAGTAGCGTGGTCCCTATGGCCATTGTTGCGGTATTATTTTTTATACTGGGCTTTGCTACTTGGCTAAATGGCTCATTAATGCCGTATTTAAGTCAAATTTTACAGTTAACTCCGTTTCAAGGGTCGTTAATTTTATTTTCCTTTTATATTGCCGTCACCTTTACTGCGCTTCCCTCGGCCGTGTTAATTAAAAAAGTTGGCTATAAGAACGGGATGGCGCTTGGCATGGGGTGTATGATGTTAGCGGGTTTACTGTTCATTCCTGCTGCTATGTCACAGTTTTTTCCTCTGTTTTTATTAGCCCAGTTGGTGATGGGGGCAGGTCAAACTCTATTACAAACTGCGGTTAACCCGTACGTAGTGCGTTTAGGGCCAGAAGAGTCGGCTGCTGTGCGTATTAGTATTATGGGTATTTTAAATAAAGGCGCAGGGGTTATTTCTCCGATGGTATTTACGGCCTTAATTTTAAGCAACTTTACCGGTACGGTAGGCACAGAGCTTAGCCAAGAGCAAGTTGATGATATGGCCAACGGCCTTATTTTACCTTACTTAGGCATGGCCATATTTATTGGTTTATTAGCTTTTGCGGTTAAAAAGTCGCCGCTACCTGAACTTATTAATGATGAAGTTGACGCAATAAACGATAAGGGTGAAATTCGTGAAACACTATCTCATCCAAACTTAGTGTTAGGCGCTATTGCGATATTCTTGTACGTGGCGGTTGAGGTTATTGCAGGCGATACCATAGGTACTTTTGCACTATCGCTGGGAGTCGAAAAATATGGGGTAATGACTTCATACACTATGATGTTTATGGTGTTTGGTTATATTTTAGGTATTTTACTTATCCCTAAATTTATTTCTCAGCAGAGCGCTTTAACCGCATCGGCTGTATTAGGGATTGTTATTACATTATGTATTTTACTGCTTGATGCACAGTCGTTTGTTATTGCCAATGCGCTATTGGTGCCTTTAGGCGGCGCTAATTTGCCTGATGTTTTACTGCTGATTGCCTTTTTAGGCTTAGCAAACGCGATTGTTTGGCCTGCGGTGTTCCCACTAGCATTATCAGGATTGGGTAAACTTACTAGTACTGGTTCTGCGCTTTTAATCATGGGGATTGCCGGAGGTGCATTTGGTCCCGTTTTATGGGGGCTACTGAGTGGCTTTACCTCGTTACAAACAGGCTACTCGGTGTTGTTACCTTGTTATCTATTCATATTATTTTATGCCGTGAAAGGCCATAAAATGAAAAAGCAATAACCTCCACCAGCTATCCCTAGCTCAGTGCACTTTGCAGTATAAAGTGCACTGATTATCAGCTTAATCGCGTTACTTTAAGTTTTATCCTACCGGCATTCGCACCATAAAAACGACTTAAATCATTAGCGAATGGGCAAAATTCTCCTGATTTTTTAATGGTTATTTCAACGCCTTCGGCAATTTCAAAGGCATGTTCATCGCTTTGACCAATCGTGCCGATTAAACTAAACCACTGCGCTGTAGCTAAACGTCTAAATGGCTCAAGTAATGCCATGGGGATTTCTTTAACGCCGAGTTGCACGTTATCGCGATGCCACCCAGAAGGAGAGCACTTTATACCATCGTCATACCAATATTGATTAGGATAAGGTGTAAAACGGTAGGTCGCACCTTGGGCAAGCATTAAGCCGGTGGCGTTGTAGGCTTCACTGGCATATACCATCACATCTTGGCTTTGGTTTATGCTAAGTAAACTCATATTTTGGTTGGCTAGCATTATATGGGCACTGAGTCCCATAAAGTTTAACGTGCTGTCGTCGCTGTAAATCATTTTATAATGTAAGTTTTTTAACGATTCGGGGCGATAGCTGGTTAGTTTATTAATTCGCTGTGCAACACTGTGATGTATTAATGGGGCGACGTGGCTGATTTCATCGTCAATTAATACACAGCACTGCCTATCAACAAGTTTAAAAAATGGGTTTAGCCAAAAGTAATTTTGCTGATGACTTAACGCCAGTGGATCGGGAATAACAGTCACATCGTCTTGGGCAACTAAGTTACTCTCAGGTAAAAGGTTTTCGTAATCGATGTCATGACTGGTTAGCAATGAAACTGACAGTGGCTGAGCAATAAGCCACTCAAGTGCATAACGCAAGCAAATATCGGCAAGTCCATCGCGATAGTAGCCGCCTCCCACATCGGAATGGGCTCCTGCAAACCACAGCTCGGTAATGTTAGCTTGCTGGTTCATTAACGTCGGTTCAAAGGCGCGACGTTTTTCATCAAGCGCTACACAGTGCAGCGCCTCAGAGACATTACTGGCAATGGTGTGATTTTCAAAAATAACATGCTCTGCACCCCAAGTGGCTTTACTCACCTTTGACATGCCAATCGAGGCCACTGTATCAAACACACATAAATACACCTTTTCATGTATGAGTGGCTCTAAGTACTTTGCAAATCGCCGCGCTAATGCAGCGCCTCTGCTAAAGCCGGTAAGTAGGAGGGTATCGCCGCTTTGGTAATGCTGTTTAAAATCATTAATAGCTTGATTTAAAATGCTGGCTACATCGTCTGAACGTGGGGCGAGTGCTTGATTTAAAATTCGTTTTAAACGACTACCTTTAGTGCCTATGCCTTGGTAATAAAAACTTAACTGTTTGGAAAATGGGGTGGTGGGAGAATCATCAAGTTTACCACCGAGCAATAAGTGTAGTTTTAAAATATTAGAAATACTGGCGTCTTCTTTAAAATGCTCTGTACTAAACTGATCTGCGTCTCGGGGTTCACTGCCGGTACCATCAAAATTAAAAATAAGCGTTTTATCCGACATAGCCTGTTTCCTTAAAATTTTTGTGTACTTTATATAGCTAATATTAAAAATTAAAGACAGTGGTAACTTAAATTACCACTGTCTTTAATTTTGGCTAGTGCAGCTTCATTTTAGGACGCACAACACGCAGCACTTTTTCGCTGATCCACAAAGCAAAGGTTTTGGCACTGCCATGAATAGCGCGCTGATGCATTCTATATAATGAAATATACATAAAGCGGGCAATTTTACCTTCAATAAAAAAGCTATTACTGGTTAGGTTACCCATTAAGCTGCCTACTGTGCTGTAGCGCGATAAATTAACCAGTGAGCCATGGTCATTATACTCGAATTTTTTAAGGGGCTGCTCACGTAATGTGGCGATTAAGTTTTTTTCAACGCATTGTGCCATTTGATGTGCCGATTGTGCGCGTGGCGGCACTTGCGTACCATCATCTTGCGTAAACGCGCAGCAATCACCGAGCACATATATTTGTGGGTCAAGGTTGCTTTGTAAGTACTCGTTTACTTTTATTTGGTTATTACGAGTCAGCTCAAAAATACCCAGCTCTTTAATAAAGTCAGGTGCTTTTACGCCCGCCGCCCACACCATAATATCCGCATTTATTTGCTCATCATCATTGGTGATAAAGCCATGTTCGGTTGCTTGTTTAACTTGGGTATTTTCCCGAACGGTGACGCCTAATCTTAATAACTCACGCTTGGCCGAACTGGCAATTCGCTCAGACAGCGCCGGAAGAATCCTGGGGCCCGCTTCAATCAGATGAATATGTAAACGCTTAGCCGACATATTGGTTAAACCGTATATTTTTAGTAAATCAGAAACATGATACAGCTCAGCCGAGAGCTCAACCCCAGTTGCTCCACCGCCAACAATGGCGATGTTTAATGAGTGTAATGGGTCATCGTCTTGATGAAGGCGAGTAAAGTTATCCAGCAGCGCGTGTTGAAAGCGCTCTGCTTGTTGATTTGAATCTAGGTAAAAACAATGCTCTTTAATGCCTGGCGTATTAAAGTCGTTACTCACACTGCCAATAGCAATAACTAAATGATCATAGTGAACGGTGCGTTTAGGTAAAATTTGATGCCCTAACTCGTCATATAGAGGGCTTAAGGTGATGGTTTTATTGTTGTTATCGAGGTTGCAAAAGGTACCAAGTTGAAAGTTATAGTGGTGTTTGGCAGCATGCGCGGAGTAAACAACCCCATCTAAATCGGCATCAATAGAGCCAGTTGCAACCTCGTGCAATAACGGTTTCCATATATGAGTGCGATTTTTATCGATGAGTAATATATTTGCGTGTTTTTTCTTTCCTAATTTGTGCCCTAATTGAGTTGCTAGCTCCAGCCCACCAGCGCCACCGCCGATGATGACGATTTTTGGTATGGTTATATCCATGACTATGCCCTTAAAAATAATATACCGAAGCAATTTCTGTACGTTGATTTTTAAAATGACTTGGGTATCAAAAAATTATTTTGGCAAAGCACGTTTTTATGGGGCTATAGTGTGCGCCTAATTAAAGGATATGTCAGCAATAAATCACGTCATTTGATGTATACTGATATGCAAATATTTCATCTACTGCGCATTTACAGCATTTATGGGCACCGACATAAAAAGGACGCTTTTATGAGTACCTCGCTAGTTCAGTCTCTTGAGCAACATTTTGGTTTTAATCAGTTTAGAGCAGGGCAACAACAAACCATAGAGCAGCTGCTAAATGGCCAATCATCACTGGCAATATTTCCTACAGGATCGGGTAAGTCGTTGTGCTATCAACTCACTGCGTTACATTTACCGCATTTAACGCTGGTGGTATCGCCGTTATTGGCCTTGATGAAAGATCAAATTAGCTTTTTAAATAGCAAAGGAATCTATGCCGCCAGCCTCGACTCAAACCAAGACCAAATGCAAAGTAGCACTGTAATGAACGACGTACGAAGTGGTAAAGTTAAAGTGTTAATGGTGTCGGTTGAGCGCTTTAAAAACGAACGCTTTAGGGAGTTTATAAGCCAAGTGGCGCTTTCTATGTTGGTTGTTGACGAAGCGCATTGTATATCTGAATGGGGGCATAACTTTAGACCCGATTACTTAAAATTACCTCGTTACCGTGAAGAGCTAAATATTCCGTTAGTGCTACTATTAACCGCTACCGCCACTAAAAAAGTAAAACGCGATATGGCCGAGCGCTTTGCTATTGAGCCACAATGTATTGTGCAAACGGGGTTTTATCGCGCTAATTTAGATTTAAATGTGCTGAGTGTTAAAACGGCGGATAAAAACAATGAGCTTACTAAAATTGTCCGTGCGCAAACCGGCCCCGGTATTGTGTATGTCACGCTGCAGCAAAGTGCTGAGCAAGTGGCCAATATGTTAAGCGCGCAGGGCCTGCAAGCAGTGGCGTATCATGCAGGGCTTGAAGATACCCTACGCGGGCAAATTCAAGACGATTTTATGGCAGGCAAAATAAATGTAGTGGTTGCTACCATTGCCTTTGGTATGGGGGTTGATAAATCAGACATACGCTTTGTAATTCACTACGATTTACCTAAATCAATAGAAAACTACAGCCAAGAAATTGGCCGCGCAGGGCGTGACGGCAACCCATCAAATTGTTATACCCTGGCTAATTTAGATGGCTTAAATACAGTAGAAAACTTTATTTACGGCGATACTCCAGAGCTCAGCGGTATTGAATATGTTATTAACGATATTCGGCAAGCTCAACAGCAATGGGAAATGCAAGAATATAGCCTTTCAAGCGAGAGTAATATTCGCCAACTTGCCCTTAAAACCTTGCTGGTACAGCTTGAAATGCAAGGCGCAATAACCCCGCAGTATGCTTATTATGCCGATTTTAAGTATAAATTTTTGGTTGATAAAAATGAGTTACTTAGCCAGTTTGATGAGCAGCGCCAAGCTTTTTTAACACAAATATTTAGTCATACCGACTTTAAAAAAATATGGGGCACACTTAATTTTGACTCCCTAACGCAAGCCGCGCAGGTTGACCGTAAACGTGTGGTAGCCGCGCTTGACTATTTGGCTGAAAAAAACCTTATCACCCTTGAAACCAAACGTATTACTCACGTGTACAAAGTGCATAGCGAGGTGATTAATAATCCTGCACTTGCCCAGCAGTTACACGATTATTTTACTGATAAAGAGCAAGCGGAAATAAAACGGATTGCTGCTTTAGTACGCTTTTTTGAGCTGCAATCTTGCTTAAGCTATAACTTAGCCCGTTACTTTGATGATGCGAATGCGCCACAGCAGTGTGGACATTGCTCGGTGTGTCGTGGGCATTCAGTTAAGCTTGAATATTCAATTCCCCCTGCAACGATTGATACAGCGCTTATTTATCAAAAGGTCGATGAGTTTTTAGCGCACATGGCAACTAAAGGTGTACACAATGTAGGTATTGAAACCCAATGCCGGTTTTTAGCGGGAATGAGCGTGCCACTGTTTGCGCGTAATAAAGTACGTCAACTAAGTGGTTTTGCACTGTGCGAGCAACAGCGCTACAGCGAAATTAAAGGGACATTGCTATCAAGGTCGATTGCTAAATAATATTAGAAATCAGTATAAAAATAAAAGAGTGTTAATTTTTTGTTTCTTTTTCTTGCTTTACTATACTCAATTTGGCTATGACAGCCATTATAATAATGAGGTGATCAATGAAACTGCAAAAAATTATACTATTGGGAGCATTTATATCAGCAAGTAGTTATGCTGAAATTAATATTTCGGGTTTTGCAAGTATTAATGCAGGTAAGGTACTGAGCGGTACAGGTGTCCCGCAATATGGCGTTGAACCAACATTTCTTGCGGACTATCCAAATGTTAGTGCATACACTGAAGATTTATCCTTTTCGCCAGAGTCTTTGATTGGATTACAGGTATCAGGCGATTTGGGTGAAGGTCTTTCTGTAACAGGTCAGCTAGTTGCCAGAGGAGTCAACGACTTTGAGGCAAACTTTGAATGGGCTTATATTTCTTACGATATTAATGATAATTGGACTATTCAAGCAGGTAAGAAGCGTTTACCACTATTTTACTACTCAGACTTTTTCGATGTAGGTTATGCATATGTATGGATGCGAGCCCCTGCAGATAACTATACATGGCAAGTATTTAACTACGAGGGAGTTAATTTACTCTACTCAGGTTCTATAGGTGACTGGGGAGTGTCTGCGAATATTTATACCGGTAAAGAGGACGATGACGATAACAAGCTATTATCAGACTTCTTCTTTCAAGAGCCAACAAGAGAAATTTGGGAAGATATGTTAGGCGGCGTACTGTTACTAAATCGTGACTGGCTCGAACTAAGAGTGACCCACATGCAATACACCAACAAGCGTTTTCGTGCGGGTGAACCGGTTTTGTGGGACGGCAAAGATAGCAGAGATGGTAAATTTTATGGTTTAGCTGCAAATCTTGATTTTGGTGATTTTTTCGTTTTAAGTGAGCTTAACCGCTTAGACTTAGATGGTAATCTCGACACTTATATGATCAGTGCGGGCTATCGTTTTGACTCTATTACACCTTATGTCATGTTTTCAGACTTCGAACAAGAAGGTGAAGGTGATACAGAGCAGCATAATACATTTGCTGTTGGTGTGAGGTGGGACTTTCATCCGTCAGCTGCATTTAAAGTGCAATACGATAGAGTCAAAGATGACTCGTTTGATTTAGCTGTGGCCGGTGATAGTAAAGCTATCACGCTTGGTGTCGATGTTGTATTTTAAGGAGAAGTAAAATGAAAAAATTAATATTAAGTGTAATATTCCTGTTTACGAACTTCGCCTATGCAGATTTTGCTATTATCGTGCATCCTTCAAATGAAAGTAGCTTTGATGAGTCTGTTATCAGCCGAATTTATACAGGAAAAGAAAAGTCATTTAGCAATGGCAATAAGATCATTCCAATATCTCAAGAACCAAGTAGTGCTGCAACCGAGCAATTTAATAGTAAATTACTTAATAAAACGTCTTCTCAGTTAAAAGCATATTGGTCAAAACTAATTTTCACAGGAAAGGGCACACCACCTAAAGAGTTAGAAAATGACAGTGAAGTAATCAAAATGGTCGCAGCTAACCCTGACACCATTGGCTTTGTCTCTTCATCAGCTGTATCGGATAACGTTAAAGTGGTTTTCAATTTTTAATCTTAAATAAGCGTGCTGGTTAATCAGCACGCTTTTTTAGTGATTAGTTAATTACAATATAACGATGTTTAATATCTGACGTTATTTTACTGTCACCCTTGCCTCGCTCGTGTATCCTATAGCTTGTATATCATTTATCAAAAGTCTGTATGCCAAACTCAATCATTGCTGTTGAAAATATCAATACCCAACCAGTCACTTGCGCTAACTGCCAAGCGTGTTGCTGCCAATTAGAAGTGCGTATTGTCACTGATACCGGTGTTCCTTTTCGATATATTGATTACGACAAATGGGGCAGTGAGGTCATGAAGCGCGGCGATGATGGCTGGTGCGAAGCACTTGATAGAAATACCCTCATGTGTACTATTTACGAAAATCGCCCATTAACGTGTCGAGAATTTGAAATGGCATCGGGTGAGTGTATTACTGAGCGGGAGCTAGCGGGTATTTAAAACGCGGGCTGATTAACCCGCGTGAATGTTTGTTAGCCAATAGAGAGTTGCGCGCTTGGGTATCTGAGCTTTTTAGTGCGTGGACTTGCTAAAAAATAGGCGATAGTGAGCGGACCTATTCTGCCCATGAACATTAAAAACATAATAATAAACTCTCCCAGTGGTGATAGCGAGGATGTTAAACCACGTGAAAGCCCTACCGTCCCCAGTGCAGATACCGCTTCAAAAGCAACATCTAAAAAAGGCGCATCTTCGACGACCAGTAAGGTAAAAATAGCTAACCAAGTGACTCCTGCTGAAATAATGGTTAAAGCTAATGCTTTATACACAGATTCTTTGTCTATTTCTCGGCGTAACACAGTGACGCCTTTGTCACGTCTTAGGTAGCTATAGGTTGCTAAAATTAAAACGATAAACGTAACGACTTTAATGCCACTTGCGGTACTTAAAGAGCCGCCACCAATAAACATAAGCATCATAGTTAAAGCGGTGCTGGCATTTTTTAATTCTTCAATAGCAATGGTATTGAATCCCGCAGTACGGGGAGTGACAGCTTGAAACCAAGCAGCTAACCATTTACCTACTTCAGACAGTGGTTGCAGTGTTTTTGGATTATCGTATTCAATCGCGTAAATAAGCAATAATGCAATAACGTTAATAATAACTGTGCTGATCAACATTAATTTACTGTAGGGACTGAGCTTTGCCCAACGCTTTGATTTATATAAATCCATTAATACGGTAAAGCCAAGCCCACCAATAATAAACAAACCGGTAATAGTTAAATTCACAACGGGGTCTTCAACATACTGCATTAAGCTGTTAGGACTCAATGCAAACCCTGCATTGTTGAAAGCGCTAATGGTATAAAAAAGAGCATGAAAAAAGCTTTTCTGTAAACCCATTTCAGGTAGCCAATACAGCGTTAAAATAACAACGCCTATAGATTCTACGATTAGTGCAAACAGCAAAACAGACTTAGCGGTATTGACCAACGTAGATGTATCTGTTTGATTAAAAGCAGCTTTGGTGACTGTTTTTTGAATAAAGCCAACTTTATTACCTAGTGCCATTAAAGTTACAATCGCAAAGGTCATTAACCCCAGACCACCCAGTTGAATTAATAACGCAATAACGCCTTGTCCAAAAGGGGTAAACACTGAACCGGTATCCACTACAACCAGTCCAGTTACAGTCACCGCAGAGGTTGCCGTAAACGCACTTTGTATCCATGAAATAGGCTCATAGGTTGCAAAAGGCAGTTTTAATGCCAATGCCCCTAGCGTTATTAATATTAAAAAACTGCAACATAAAATAAGAGGCGGAGCCGCATTGATTTTTTTATGCCCACTGACTTTGCGCTCAATAGGCGTTTTGAGAGGGTGCCATAAAACCATGATTATAAGAGCCTTGGAGCTAGATAGTTTAATTCGACTCGGCTACCTGATAGCAGTAAGGTGTCGTGGGTATGTAACTCAAAGTCGTCATCAAGTTTGACAAACGTTTGCTTGGCGCGCTTTACCAATAGAGGGTCTACAGTGCCTTTTATTTCTCTGAGTAGATGCCCTAGTTTTGTTTTATGTAGGTGAGCTTTTATACTTACTTCAACAACGTATAAGCCATTGCCTAATGAAATATAGTCGTTCACTATCGGGTAATTAAGCGCTTGTGCAACGCGCACCCCCATTTCTTCCTCAGGGTGAATAATGCGTGTTACACCTAATTTAGAGATAATAGTGTGATGGGCTTTAGTACTCGCTTTTACCCATATTTGCTCAACAGCTAAGTTTTTTAATGCAAGCGTGCACAGAATGCTCGATTGCATATCTTCCCCTATCGCCACTAAAACAGCCTGACTACTCGCTAAATCAAGCTCTTTAAGTGCGGCTTCATCGGTGGAGTCGCAAACGACGGTTTCAGATAAATGCTCAACATACTTTTCGGCGAGTTTTGGGTTACTATCTACGCCAGTCACTGTGTGTCCTAAATGAATTAACTCAAGACTTGCTGCAATGCCGAAGCGACCTAAACCAATCACTGTAAAATGTGCCATATTATTCCTCGTTATTTTTTCCAAAAGCTATGAGTAAAAAGTGCAAAAACAGTAAAATATTCTAACCGGCCCACGATCATAGCGACCGAGAGTATCCAAATACCGGTATCTGAAACGGGTTGAAAGTTAGCGCCAACTTCACCAAACCCAGGGCCAAGTACATTGACGCAAGCAGCTACCGCAGTAAATGCACTCCAAAAATCAAGACCCGTTGCCATAAGTAACATTGTAAACAGTAAGCTTGTACCAACAGCAAAGGTCATAAATGCCATAATTGCATGGCGTACATCTTCTTTAACGGGCGAACCTTGATATTTAAGTGTAAATATCGCTCTTGGATGAAGTAGCTGTTTAATATTGTTATTAATCATTCTGCCAATAATAATGTTACGAATTATTTTATTTCCGCCAGCGGTTGAACCTGCGCAACCACCAAGATAGCCAGTAATAACCAGCAAAAACCCAGCCTCAGCTGGCCAGTCAGTAAAGCCTGCTGCGCCATAACCGGTGCTGGTAATAAAAGAAATAATATGAAATGTGGAGAAACTAAATGCTTCAAGTACATTTGAGTAGCTGTCTTTAAGCAGCAACATGGTGGTTAAAAGAACTGATAAAAACACGACGATATAAATAAAATAACGTGTTTCTTCATCGTGATAATAACTAGTAATGGCTCTTTTGTGCGCCACTTTGAAGTGCAAGGCAAAGTTAATCGCACCTGCAAGCATAAAGACATTAGCTATCCACAGCAGTAAATGGCTGCGGTAATACCACATACTGGCATCATGCGTTGAAAACCCCCCAGTTGAAACTGTGGTAAAGGCATGTGCAATCGCATCGTATAAACTCATTCCGCCAGCGTAATAGGCTAAAATACAAAGTAGCGTGATTGCAAAGTAAACACCCCATAAATAATGCGCGGTACTGGCAACGCGCGGAGTTAATTTTTCGTCTTTAATGGGGCCTGGGGTTTCTGCTTTTAATAATTTCATGCCACCAATATTCAGCATAGGTAAAATAGCCACTACAAAAATTACTATGCCTAAACCGCCCATCCATTGTAAAAATTGTCGATACAATAAAAAGCTAGCAGGCATGTTATCGAGCCCTGATAGCACGGTTGCACCAGTGGTAGTTAAGGCGCTAATTGACTCAAATACTGCATCGCTAAAGTTAACGCCAGTGACAACCAAAATGGGAATAGCGCCTAACACACCGGCTATAATCCACGTTACTGTGGCGTAAATGAGTGCATCTCTGAATGTTGCGCCGGTATAATCTGTTTTACGTAAATTGATAAGTAGCACTAAAGCGACTGAGATCATCGTTGCGCCAGAAATAAGAAACGCACTAATAACGCGATCTTTAAAAATAAATAATGAAAGCGCTGCGAATACTAGTTGCACCACTCCCATCCAAATAATAGGAAAGGCGAGTAGTCTTAAGGTGATTTTCCAATTTATCATCAATACGCCTTATCAAATACCTATTGCAGGTAACACGCAATCACTAAAGTTGAGTTGAATATACGGGATCAAATACTAAAGTCAGCGCTGCACTACAAAGCTTTATAAAGATTTAACGAACGAGATAAAAAACTTTATAAAAACTTTATAGAGGCAATATCGAAAAGGCAGTAACCTAAGTGCTCAAATGTTAGAGGAATAATTAATGAATCAGGTCGAGGCCAAACCAAGGTGGTATAAAGCATTTTTTTTGGCGGTAATAATGCCATTAATTGTGGTTATGGCCATTTTCCCTGTTCGTAACTGGTTTACTACTACCGATATTGTAATGCTTCAGTTATTGTGGGTGACTTGGGTTGCTGTACGTAGTAACCGTCGCCTTGCGATACTGACCACCTTAGTAAGTGTCGCATGTACAGATTGGTTTTTTGTTGCCCCTAATTTTACTTTTCATATTGAAAACATAGAATATTTAGTAACTTTTATTGTTATGCTAATTGTTGGTTTTGTGATCAGTCAATTGGCGGGAGAGCTCATTACTAAAGTCAGAGATGTGCAATTACACGCAAGTAATAGCCGCACCTTGTATGAACTGGCAAAAGACCTAAATAGCCTAGATACGCTGGACGAACAAAAAAAGTACTTTGTACAGCGGATCGGTAAGCATTTAAATGCATCTTGCACATTTATGCCTGCAGCACCGCGAGGCAACAGTGAATTTATATTACTTAGTGAGGCTAACCCGAGCTGGGGCGGGTTTAATTTTACTAAACGGTTAACGCAAGGGCAAAAAGCCTTTGCTGATACCGCTATTTCGCTGCTTTATCAAGTACATGAAAAAACGTTATTACGCCAGCAGTCGGCTGCTATTTCGGTGCAAGCGGAATTAGAACGCGCTAAAAATGCACTTTTACGTAGTTTGTCACATGATTTACGCACACCATTGGCAACTATTATGGGCGCATCCAGCATGCTTGCAGATGATGAAATTACCCTCAGCGACAGCGTGATAAAAGAGCAAGCGAGTAATATTTATGAGCAAAGTAAAATACTTAATCAGCACTTTGATAAAGTCATGGAGTTAAGCCGAGTTAATAAAATGGGTGAAAACCTATGTTGGCAAACAATAAACTTACAAGCATTACTCAGTGAAGCCAAAGCTCGCAGACAGCAGCAACTCACTCATTTTGTTATAGATACCAATATAGACGCTCAGTCAAAATGCGCAGGGGATGTGACTTTATTAGAAATTGCGCTAGCTAATATGCTCGAAAATGCATGGCGTTATGGTGATGGGAAGGTGAGCGTTGAATTTACTCAAAGTAGCAATCAGCAAAAGGTATGTTATCAGTTACTTCTCACTAATAACGTGATCACTAAAGCGCAAACAAGTAGCGATGAAGGCGTTGGGCTGGGCAGTATTATTTGTGATGTAGTGGCTAAATTTCACCAAGGTACATTTACATTAACAATTAACAACGAGACACAGATGGCGTACGCAAAATTGATCTGGGAAAAAGACAATGACTAAAATCTTAATATTGGAAGACTCTCCCCCTTTACAAAGCTTTTTAAAAACCTTGTTGCAAGCCAGTGGTTACGAGCTAAGTATTTGTGATAAAGGCTTAGATGGTTTTGCACGTTTAAGTGAGCAAAGTTATGATCTTGTGTTATTAGACTTAGGCTTGTTAGATATGGACGGTCAAGACTGGCTGATTGAGTTTCGACAATGGAGTGCCTTACCTGTTTTGGTGCTGTCAGCGCGAGATGGCGAAGTTGAAAAGGTAACCGCGCTTGATAATGGAGCAAATGACTATATTACCAAACCGTTTAGCGCGAATGAGTTACTCGCCAGAATTCGGGTGTTATTGCGCACCCAAAGTCAGCCGAGTGTGGCGTTTACCTGTGGGAATATAAAAATAGATCCACAAAAGCACATAGTAACCACCTCAGGGAATGAGATAAAACTGACTAAAAAAGAGTACGCAATATTATTATTGCTGTTTCAAAATAAAGATAAAGTACTCACTCATAATGCAATTTTAAGCCATATTTGGGGAGCGCAGTACATAGATCGTCCTGAATATGTGCGGGTACATGTAGCGCAGCTCAGACAAAAACTAGAAGCTAACCCTGCTAGTCCAAAATACATATTAACTGAACCCGCTGTGGGTTATCGGTTGGTCGATTAAACAATAAGAACTTTACAGTCTGCTCTACAACTCAGCGAGTCTGATAAATTATATAAATAACGCTTTTGTTTCCAAGCGATACTCTATTTAACAACCTTGTCCGTTATATAGCGGGTATTTTAATACCCCGCTTCTGCATTAATTTCTACACAATTGATTTGCCTAGAAAGTTTTTATAGTCTAATTTTTAAGCTTAATACTTCAGATCCTCAGGATGTTGGCTTGCTTGTTTAAGCCTAAAATTATGCGACTACCACTCATACACTCTTTGCAAGGAAAGATGCTGCTGTATTTGGCATTGCCCGTCATGCTCATTATTGCCAGTATCTTGAGTTATTGGTATTCAACTAGCCTTAATCAGGCTGTTATACAAGCAAAACTAAATTTAAGCCAGACGGCAGATACGATTGCCGCGAAGGTAAATGAAGAAACGCAATTAGCGGTACGCACTACAGAGATTATGGCCTTAGCACAGCAAAATGGGTTGTTTGGTAATAGAGAGGCAAGTATTAATTTTGTTCGTGCAGTGCTTAAAATGAACCCTTCATTTGTGGGGGCTTCGTTTGGTTATGAGCCTAATGCCGATAATCAAGATCAAGCCTATATTAATGCTCCACCGTTAAAAGAGGGCGTTTATGTAGACCAAACTGGCCGTTTTTTACCTTATTGGCATCGTGATTTTAATGACTCTGAACGTTTGTTACTTGAGCCCTTGGTCGATATGGAATCAAGTCTTTATTATGAGGGAGTACGTCAACAGTTTTTACGTGATGGTAATACCGAGACGATGATCACTGAGCCCTATGTTTACGAGGGAAGAATGCTGGTTGAACAAAGTTCGCCAATTATTATTAATGGCGAATTTGTCGGTATGGCAAGTGTAGATAGAGCACTTGCTGATATAACGGAATTCTTACAAACCATAAAGCAGCAACTAAAAATTGATGTTTTGTTACTCAGCCAACGTGACAACGTGATTGCCACGACATTAAATCATTCAGGACTAAAAACGAAAGCCATTTTAGACACAGATTATGCAAGTATAGCCAAACAGCTAAAATCACAGGGGCAAGCAAGAGAAATATTATCTGCTAACGATCCTTTTGATTCTGGAATATTCTATTTTGATAAAGCCAAGGTTGCCACTGGGCATTGGACAGTGATAGTGCGTCGCTCTGAAACCGATATTATTGGGCCTATTCAAGCGCAATTTAGCCCATTATTGGCAGCGGCTTTTGCAAGTGTATTACTGGTGTTTTTACTCTTTTGGTATTTTATTAACCGAACAACCAAGCGTATTAATATTGCGATTAAATCTGTTGAACAGCTAGCTAATGGAGATTTATCTATTCATGTTCAAAAGTATATGACTCAAAAGGATGAGCTTGGCACCATGTTTAGAAGCTTTGAGCGTTTAATTAAAGCCAGTAAAGATATTGATCAGGTTTGCTCTGCGATTGCAGCTGGGGATTTTTCTCAAACAGTTTCTAAGCGCAGCCCTTATGACAGTTTAAGTGATTCTATTAATTTAATGTCGAGTAAACGCCATGAGGCAGAGCAGGCTCTACTTGAGCAAACCATAGAGCTTCGTCGCACTCAGCAGGAACTTGTTGAAGCAGAGAAAATGTCTTCACTTGGAAGTTTAGTCAGTGGTGTGGCACATGAGGTGAATACACCGTTAGGTGTTTGTGTTACAGCGACATCTCATTTGCGAGAAATGTTAATCGAAACTAAAAACAAAGTGGCTTCTGGCACCTTAAGTAAAACAGAGTTTAGTGAGTTTATTAGTGAAGTTGATTTAAGCTGTGACATTTTGCTAAAAAACATGCAACGTGCCGCTGATTTAATAAGCAGTTTTAAACGTGTAGCGGTTGATCAAACAACCGAAGAATTACGTAATTTGTATGTAAGTAGTTATTTTAATGAGGTGCTAAAAAGCCTCTATCATACCCTTAAAGCAACACCGGTTGATATTACCATTAGTGCAACGGAGCCTGAGCCAGAAGTGTATTCTGATCCTGGTGCCTTAGCGCAAATTTTCACTAATTTAGTAATGAATTCAATTATTCACGGTTTTCAAAATGGTAGAAAAAAAGGGCAGATAAGTGTTCATATTGAGTACTCAGACTCTGTCTGTATTCATTATCAAGACAGTGGTCAAGGCATGACAGATGAAGTTCAGAAAAAAGTGTTTGACCCGTTTTACACTACAAATAGAGCGGGTGGCGGCAGTGGCTTGGGGATGAATATTGTTTATAACCTCGTAGTTCACCGCCTGAAAGGGCAAATTGCAGTAAAGCAAAAAGAATCCACAGGCGTTTATTTTTTCATTCAATTTCCGGTAACGCCACCGAATTAATTAATAGCAGGGTGTGTTTATGGAGTGGTTACAAGATGATGTAGTGTCAGATAAAGCGGTTGCCAACAGCAATGCTAAGCCATGGAAAATCTTAATTGTTGATGACGATGACTCTGTGCATCAGGTAACTCAACTTGCAATGAAGCGCTTTGAATTTGAGCAACGCCCTGTTGAGCTACACAGTGTTTACAGTGCATCTGAGGCGAAAGAGAAACTACAAAGCTCAGAACGTTACGCATTAATTTTACTAGATG
The DNA here is from genome assembly GCF_001661605.1 of Pseudoalteromonas sp. MQS005. Lineage (NCBI taxonomy): Bacteria > Pseudomonadati > Pseudomonadota > Gammaproteobacteria > Alteromonadales > Pseudoalteromonadaceae > Pseudoalteromonas > Pseudoalteromonas sp. MQS005. The sequence goes on from NZ_LYRQ01000024.1 coordinate 23,018, forward strand.
TCGTAATGGAAACAGAACATGCAGGATTAGATCTTGCGCGATTTATTCGCCAAGACTTACAAAATGGTTATAGTCGAATTATTTTGCGAACAGGTCAGCCTGGGGTTGCGCCTGAGCGCAGTGTTATTCGCGATTATGATATTGATGGCTATAAAGCGAAGAGCCAACTGCAAAGCCAAGATCTTGAATTGATTTTTTATACCTCTTTACGAGCCTACCGCGATATTTGTATGCTACAAACTCACCGCTATAATTTAAAAAGACTAATAAAAGCTATCTCTACCATTACCCAAATTGGTGACTTGGTAGAGTTTACCTCTGTTGTCATGGAAGAGTTAAAACTTGTACTGAATATGAGCTCGGCCAATTTATATATTGATGCGCCTAAAGTATTTGGTATTTGTCAGTTAGATGAAAAGTTGCAAATGATTGAAGGGGAAGTCTCAGGTATACATCTGTTCACGGGAAGTGGTATTGATAGTATTCCGAAAAAGCATCAAGAGTACTTTTTAAGGGCGAAACAAACCAAGCAGAATTTTATTGCAGAAGATCATTATGTTTATTTTCATCATTCACAAAAAGGTCTAGATTCAATACTCGCATTTCAATCATTGCAACCGGTTAAAAAAGAAGCGCAACAGCTTGTTGACTTGTTTTTGGGCAATGTTGTTCTCACATTTGAAAGTTTATTATTAGCTAATTCAATTGAAGAAACCCAGCAGCTGGCTATTTCACTGATGGGAGGTGCCATGGAGTCGCGCTCCAAGGAAACGGGATCTCACGTAATTAGGGTTGGCTTATATGCAAAATTACTCGCGCAGCTGCATAATCAAAATCAAGCGTACTGCGATAAAATTAGCCTAGCTGCGCAATTACATGATGTAGGAAAGGTAGGGGTACCAGATCTCATTTTAAATAAGCCAGCAAAATTAGATGCTGACGAGTGGGAAATTATGAAACAGCATACCACTAAGGGCTGGGAAATTCTCAAAGGGACAGCTAATCCTGTTATTGATATGGCTGCAAACATTGCGATTGATCATCACGAGCGTTGGGATGGAGCCGGTTATCCGCACGCAAAAAAACAGCAAGAAATCAGTTTAGAGGGACGAATTACTGCGATTGCTGATGTGTTTGATGCGTTATGTTGTCGCCGTTGTTATAAAGAGCCTTGGAGTATGGATGACGCAAAAGCGGAAATAATTAAAGGTGCAGGTAATCATTTTGATCCAAACTTAGTTGCACTTTTTGAAGCACATTTTAATGATTTTAAACAAATCTACCTGGATAGGCCTGAATAGAAAAGCGGGCATCGCTTTGACTGTGAAACCACAATCAAAGCGAAAGGTAGGTTAGTCGTACTTGGCTTCTAACTCGTTAGCGGTATGAAATTTTTCATGAGATTGTAATTGCTCATCGTATTTAACCAGGTTTTTAAAGTGCTCTAACTGGCCTGCATTTTTAACGATTTCAACAATAAACGACATCATAAAATCGGCACCGGTTAGGGTCTCGCCCACTAAATAACGCTTGCCTTCAAGACGGCTGTTAAAATAGCCAATCACTTTAGCGGTTTCTGCATCAGCATAGCCCTCTAAAAACTGGGTTTTAGCACCATCTTTTTGCACAAACATTTTGAGTAAAAGCGGTAAAATTGCTGAGCTTTCTGCAAAATGTAGCCATTGCTGGTAGTCAACGTAATCAGGGGTGCCTGCTTTTGGGGCAAATTTACCTTTGCCATATTTAGTGATCAGGTAATCTGTGATAGCGCCAGACTCGGCAATCACTAAGCCATCATCTTCTATAACTGGCGATTTACCCAGCGGATGCACATTTTTAAGCTCATCAGGGGCTAAAAAAGTCTCAGTGTTACGTTGGTAAGCAACAATTTCGTAATCGACCTCAAGCTCTTCTAGTAACCAAATAATACGTTTAGAGCGAGATTTATTTAAATGGTGTAGTTTAATCATTTTCTTCCTTATTGAGCTGTGTTGAATTACAACACAGCCTGAATGTTATTATAGTGGGCTGTTAATCTTTACTACGGTTTTACCAAAGTTCTTCCCACTGATCATGTCGTTAAATGCACTGATGGTGTTTTCAATGCCTTCTACCAGATGTTCGCGGTATTGAATTTTTCCGTCTTGTAGCCATTTTTGCATGTCTTGTGCAAATTCGTCATAGCGGTGGCCATAATCATCAAAAATAATAAAGCCTTGCATTTTGATGCGCTTAGTTAGTAATTGTCCCATTAACATGCCCATTCGGTCTGGGCCCTCAGGCAAACTGGTCGCATTATATTGCGATACCAAACCACAGATAGGAACGCGCGCTGAGGTATTAAGCAAAGGTAATACGGCGTCAAACACTTTTCCGCCCACATTTTCATAATAAACATCAATGCCTTGGTCACATGCTTTTTCTAATTGCTCGGCAAAGTCATCGGCTTTGTGATCAATACAGGCATCAAAGCCTAGCTTTTCAACGGCATGAGCACATTTTTCGCTGCCACCGGCAACTCCAACCACTTTACAGCCTTTAATTTTAGCAATTTGGCCAACCGTTGCACCAACAGGTCCCGTTGCTGCTGCAACGACCACGGTTTCACCTGCTTTAGGGGCGCCAATGTCGAGTAAACCCATGTAGGCGGTAAAGCCAGGCATACCCATAATACCCAATGCATATGAAGGGTTTGTTGGTTCTTTACCTAATGACATTAAGCCTTCGCCATTTGAGATGGCGTAAGTTTGCCAACCTGTGTACGCTAATACCCATTCGCCTTCGCTAAATTTATCGTTTTTAGATGTTTCTACTTGGCACACCGTTGCACCAACCATTACATCACCAATTTCGACAGGGTCGGCATACGATTTAGCATCGCTCATACGGCCACGCATGTAGGGGTCTAATGATAAGTAAATTGTACGCAACAGTACTTCGCCCTCTTTTAACGATGGAAGCTCTTTGCTTTTAAATTCAAAGTTGTCATTGGTAGGGGCGCCATGTGGGCGCGAGGCTAAAGTAAATTGACGGCTAGTTGTAGACATAAAAATCTCCAAAATAAAGTGAAAAAACCACCTATTACCGAATGTTTAAGCTTTAAAACAATACACGGCTCAACAATAATGCGCGGATAGGCAGATAAAATTTGTACCTTGATACACGAGCTTTGGGCGAGAGGGGGTTAATTCAACCTTTGCAAACATTTAATTAGAATAATTACTCTGTTTTTAGCATGCTAAATATATGGCTATCAAAATAGTGACCATTTTTATAAATTGCTTGTTTTAAAATAGCCTCGGTATTAAAGCCACTTTTAAGCAGCGCCTTTATTGAGCCCGCATTACCAGCAAATACAGCCGCATAAATACGGTTTAAATTAGTACTTTTAAACACTTCTTTAGAGTCTATTGACCTTTGCGGATTACAATTTGTTCAAACTAGGGGCGGTTTAATCGCGGCGCGAGGTTTGTAACCTAGTGGGCTAAGTCAAAACCGAGCAACAAAGAGTAAATAGCCCCTAGGCAGAACCCGAAGGGCAGCGCCTGTTTAGCATTAATGCTGCGTTATCGCCTATTTATGTGGAATAACCACACCTCATAGGCTCTGCCTTGCCTAAATACCAAACAGACTGTTGCAAATTTAACCTTGAAAGGTCAACAGACCCTAATAATCAACCCAATGGCTTGGGTGATAATACCTTGCCCCCAATATTGCTGACTAAGCCAATAGCCTATTTCGCCACTGCGGCTATACTCAAATTCACCAGGAGTAATACCAATACACCCAACGCACAGGCCATCAACTTCGATGGCTTTAATGATGCCACATTTTGCTCCCTCGTTTACCCACCAATTCGCATCTGCCTGCGTATACGGAAATGGAATTTTAGAGGATAAATAGCGTGCTACTTGCTTATCGTTCAAAATGGTTACTATTTGAAAGGTATCGTGTTGCTTGAACTCACGTAAAATCATCATATGGTAAATAAGTTTATTATTATCAACCAATAACCTAGCAAGCTTTAGGCGTTTAAACAATGAAACTATCTTTTTAAAATTAAAGTGTATACAGCTATAACTTTGCTTTAAACTCTTTTAAAATATAATAAAAAGTACCTACACAGAGTCACTATGCACCCACACATTGCCGCCCTTTATAATAGCGCTAAAAAGCCCAGTCGTTTAATTATTGGCCTAATGAGTGGCACCTCTTTAGATGGTTTAGATGTGGCGCTATGTAAAATAACCGGAGCGGGTTTGCATACCCAAATAGAGGTATTAAAATTCACCACGGTTGAGTACAAGGACGAGTATAAAACTAAAATAAAACAGGTGTTTGCTAAGCGCGAATGCGATTTAGAAGTGCTGACTTTGTTACATCCGTGGGTAGGTAAACTCCATGGTGCTATGGTTAATCAGTGTTTAGCACTGTGGCAAGTAAATCCAGCCGATATTGATGTAATAGCCAGTCACGGGCAAACTATTTATCATTGCCCGCAATCCCAACATAACCACCACGATTTTAAAAATGGCACGCTACAAATTGGCGACAGCGATCAAATAGCGGTTACTACAGGCATTACCACGATAGGTGACTTTAGGCAAAAGCATATTGCTGCTGGTGGTGAAGGCGCACCATTAGCTGTGTATGGAGATTATTTGTTTTTTGCCAGCCCAAATGAAAATCGTATTTTACTCAACATGGGGGGCATTGCTAATTTAACATTTTTACCTAAAAACGGCGATACTGGAGCGGTCTTTAGCTCTGACATTGGCCCTGGCAATACTATTATGGATGCTTATGTACAGCATTATTTTAAAGGGCTCCATTATGATGAGGGAGCTAAACTTGCCAAAGCTGGTAAAGTGAATACAAAGCTTCTTGCTGCGCTTACCGATAACGCGTTTTTTAAATTACCTCTGCCTAAAACAACCGGACCTGAGGTGTTTAATTTAGCTTATTTACGGGAGGCACAAATGCATTCAACGACACAAAGACTAAACCACGAAGATGTTTTAGCGACTTTAAATGCCCTTTCTGCCACTACGATTGCTAAGGCATTAAATGACTGTGCTCAACATACTCAAGACTGTGTAGTGTATGCCAGTGGTGGAGGTATTCATAATCCATTATTAATGGAGCAATTATTGATGCACTGCCCAAACATTAAGGCGTTTAAAAACACCGAGAGTTTAGGCGTAAATCCTGATGCCAAAGAGGCCGTGCTGTTTGCTATTTTGGCAAATGAATGTTTGGCTGGGCAACGTCAAAGCTTAAATAATAACAACCAAGGGATTTTAGACATAACTATGGGTAAAGTGAGCTTTGCTGATTGAGTAATAAAAACCAGTGGAAAAGTGTGCGCCAATAACTAAAAAAGCGAAAGTAAAGCTGTTCCCATATTAGCGAAATACTGACGTACCCGATGCGGCCTAGGCGGCGCTATATAAGTTGCAGGTGCAGTATAACCACTACCAAATTGGTTAATATGCATATCAAACTGCAAACTATTTTTTAACGTGCCGTGCTTACCATGCAAAATCATTTGCATCACAAAATCATGACTATGTGCTATTTGACTCAAAGTCAGGTTGACTCGCCCTTGTTCTAAATCAGATAAATTGAGTGTTTTTTCTGTGTAGTATTGAGCCGCTCGTGCATTTGGCTCAGTTGCGCTTAGCGAAATAATATCACTTTCATGAGCAGCCTCAGGTAAAACGCATTGCAGTGTGATTTGATGCTGACAGTTAGCATCCTGCGATAGCGTTTCAAATTCCATGCTGTGGCTCATTGCCGCAGACATAGGATCTTCAAATGACGGAAGTGCAAAGGTAAGTTGCACTATAGATTCGCTCATGAGGGGCTTCAAATGCTATTTTTGATTAATAATGCAGCTATTATTACCGATCATTATTGCAAAATTATGACTAAACAAAACGACTTCATACATGAGCTGGTTTAAATTACATTTTACAACTAAAGCTATTGTTTTAAATCAATATTATATTTAATAAATAAACTACAATAGTCGCTTAATAATATCGTTTATTAAATGCAAGGACACAACGAGGCCTTAGCTTAGCAATAACAATAATGCTTTTATCGAGCTTGCTGGTTGTTAATTAATGTTGCCTTTATTGTTAATTAAAGGTGTTTATTTGTGTGTATTTTCTTAATTTTGCAATAAAATTGCTTGAAAAAAAACCAAGCTAGCCATAAAGTGCTTTTAAGAGCCCAAATACATAACACACTACCAAACAGGTTGTGGCGGGGTTGTGAGAATTAGATGGCACTAATAAAAAATAATTTATGGAAACTCTTCTGTTTTTTGCTGTTGGGTGGCTTAATTTTATTAAGCGTGCTTTTGGTTTACGAGTGGAAAAACATCAAAAAAGATTACCGCACGAGCTCCCAAAATCGTGTGGAATTTTCTGCGCAAGCACTTAAAAGCACCCTTAGAAATAAAGAGCTGATGCTAGATTTAATTGGTAGAGATATTCTCTCTAATAATAATTTACATGAAAAAACGTCGACAATTAAACTTCTTGATAATATTTTGCTCGAAAATCCCGTGTTATTAGGCTTTGGACTGTTTAATCCGCAAGGCGAGATTATTTATTACAGCTCAAACTTAAACGCTTCAACCATGATCAACCTGAAAGAAAATAAAAATACACGCCAAAGCTTTGCGCAAACCCTCGTATCAGACAAAATGGTATTAGGACAGACTTACTTTAATGAATCTTTACAAGAGTGGGTCATCCCAATAAGAAAAGCATTACGCGATAAGAGCGGCACAGTAATCGCGGTTATGACGGCAGGTATGGCGGTGTCGAGAGGGACTAAGTACTTAAATATTTTGCAAAGTAATCGTGATGATTACATCATGCTAGCAAGAGAAATAGATGGCTTTATTCAATACAGCTCGATTAGAGATGCAGATATAGCAAGTTATATAAAAACCCAGACTAAAGAGGTATTGGGGTTATCGGGTAATGCTTTGATAGAGCAAACAGGTAAAACAAAGCAAACACTTAAATCTTCCGAGGAAGTGTTTAGCATAGAAACGACGGTAAAAGGCAAACCGTATATCACCTCAGCAAAATTTGATAACCGTTATCAGTTGTGGACTCTGTCACAAATGGCGATGCAACCAATAAAAAATCTGTATTATTGGAAAGTTGGCTTGTATGTCCTAGTTTATGTGTTTATTTGTATGGTGCTATTTTTTGGTTTTAGGCTTATTGCACGTGCTGAAAAAAAGCGTATTGATGAGCTATTCCATCTTTCAAGACATGATGATTTGACCAAACTCCCAAATCGAAAAGCGTTACGAGATAGCTTTGAAGAGAAAAAAGAAACATCGTTTAGCTTAGCAATCATTAACATTACCAACTTGCGTTCTATGAATAATCGCTTTGGCATGGAGTTTGGCGATAAAGCGATAAAAACCTTTGCTGGCTTTTTAAAAACAACATTTTTATCACCCTATTTAGTATTTAGAAATAGTGGGAATGAATTTTGTATTATTGCACCTCACACTTTTGATGAGCAAAACAGACGTGCATTCGAGCATATTTTAGAGTCAGCAATCCAGCAATATGAAACCAACAATAGTGAACGATTACTTAATATAAGTGTGGGCATAGCCTGTTATCCAGAGCATGGTATAACAAAGAGTAAGCTCGTACGAAGTGCGCATTTAGCTAACCAGTGGGCAAAAGATACCGGCCAATGGCTGTGTCATTATCATGCTGATATTAAACAAGCTTACTTACGTCGTTTAAAAGTAGAAGAGCGTCTTAATATGGCGTTAAACGAGCAGTCATTGTCTATGGCGTATCAGTGCCAAGTAAATGAACAGGGTAAAATCCATGCTATGGAGGCGCTCATTCGTTGGCAAGATGGTGAGCTTGGTATGGTATCACCCGCTGAGTTTATTGCTATTGCAGAGCAAAGTGATTTAATTTTTAAAATTGGTGACTTTGTTTTAGCGCGATCTATTGGTGAGTTTGCAAAAATGCAGCAACACAGCGATACCCCTCTTGAATTGGCAATAAACATTTCAGTAATGCAATTTCAAAGTAGTGTATTTATTCCTACATTATTACACAGTTTAGAGACGCACAATGTTACTGCGCAAAGTATCATTTTAGAAATAACAGAATCCCTCTTTATGGATAATCTTGAACATGTGATTGATACGATTAAGAGCTTAAAGTCACGTGGAATACGCTTTTCAATGGATGATTTTGGCACAGGCTATTCATCACTGAGTCTTTTGAGACGCTTACCGATAGATGAACTGAAAATAGATAAGAGCTTTGTTGATGATATTTTGGTGGACTCTAAATCAAATAGTATGGTGCAAAGTATTATTGCAATTGCCAACAGCCATAACTTAAGTGTTATAGCTGAAGGCGTTGAAGAACAGGCACAGTTTGATATGTTAGTTGATATTGGCTGTAAACGTTTTCAGGGGTATTACTTTTATAAACCAGTGGCAGCAGCAACGGTTATTGAATACCTAACGGTTAATTAACTTATCCTGCAAATACTGTGGTGGCACGGCTAAGGCGGTCATTCACAGCCCCCCACTCACTGCTTACTGGCGGCTTTTCGATATAAATATTCATCGGTGTTGTCTCATCGATATAATGCAGCGTTTTATACATGTTTTTAGCATACTCAACAGGGCAAGCACTTAGCTTAGTAATGTACTGAGGCGAAATGTGATTAGCTAATAACTGTTGCTCTGCCTTGGTTGAATAGATTAAATAATGTGTTTGCAAATGCGGTGTTTTACTCAAAACACTTGGAAAATCTGCGCTATTAATAAGTGTTGCAGGAGCATGTGGCTGGTAATGCGCTTTTACATTGCCAGGCACTGCCTCATTGTGTGAAAGCGGTGTAGTGACATTCAGTCCGGTTTTTTGCAAAATATCTGCAGCGGATATAGGTCCTGGGCGTAAAATGCGAAGCTGCTCAGTGGTGGCATCAACAATCGTTGATTCAATACCCACATCACATTGACCGCCCTCTAATACCGCGCTAATTCGGCCATTTAAATCGCGCATAACATGGGCTGTATTTATTGGGCTTAGTTGTTTGTAGCGATTAGCTGAGGGAGCTGCAAGCCCAGTATTTAATTGTTTTAAAACGGCTAAAAATTGCGGATGTGCTGGTACGCGTAAACCAATGCTATTCAAGCCACCTGTTACAGGGCTATTTAAATTATCTTTTGCATTTAAAATAAGTGTGAGCGGGCCTGGCCAAAAGGCTTCAGCAAGTGTAATCGCTGCCTTATTTACATTTTTTGTCCAGTGGTGCACATGTGATAGTTCAGGAATATGCACAATTAACGGGTGGTTTGTCGGGCGTCCTTTCGCGGCAAATATTTTTGCTACAGCATCACTATTGCTCGCATCGGCAGCAAGGCCATATACAGTTTCTGTGGGTAAGGCAACGCATTCGCCCGCTTTTAATAGTGCCACGGCTTGGTTAATACGCTCTTCAGTATTCAATAATTGAGTAGGTTGTAATGATGTCATAATAACTCTTAAGGATTACAAAACTGGCAATACGTTGCATCAGCAACGCGTTTTTTATTCGTTTCAATGTGGCTAAAGCCGCAATTATCACACACTGAAGTAGTTGATTTCATTTGTTCTGTTGGCATATTACATAGCTCACAGGGCAAGCCTTTTGTAACTTGTTTAGCAACAAAGTTAGGGTTTTGGCACTGTGGGCATGTTGATGATAATCGCCTTGCAAGGTCTTGTGCAGCTCGGCTAATAATTACTTGGCGTTGCGGGCTATACATGGCCCTCAGATCAGGCGTGATTGTGCCTGTACTTGGCATTTTTTCTGTATATAAAGCAATAAGCGCTTTTATACTAAGCCCTTTATGAAGCGTTTGGGTGTCGTCAAGTATCCAATGTTGTTTTTCATAGCGCTGACATGCAGTAGCGATTGATTCAGCACTGGTTTCACTGCTAATGCTTAAGCTGCTGGGCGAAAATGGCCCGCCAGCATATCCATAAATAGCATTGTTATTGTGTTTATCGTAAAAACAAATAACTTCTTCGTCCCAGTTCATTAAACCCGGATACGGCCCACCCCCAAAACTGCCTTCACTGCCAAGCCCAAATTGCTCGCCTGTGAGTTCACATGCGCGCTGAGCTTTTGTCAGTGCCGCTGTGTTGGCACTGCCATGACGTTGTACTTCGTGACTAAACATCCCAAGTGTATCGGTATCAAATAAATCAGTGGTGAATACCTCAAAACCAAGTGGCTCCAGAGCGGGAGTTACTAAAGGCGCCTTTTTATGTTTAGTAGCAATGACTATCTTTGGCATAGCTTATATTGGCTCATTAGAGGCTGAAATAGCTGAGAAATGTCCATTTTCGAACTGCTCTAGGGTATTATCATCGCCCCAGCGAATGAGAGTGAGCCAATGGTTATCAATCAGCTCCTTCACCATGACATGTTTGTTATAAATTGCCGCGATTGCCGATTGCGGCGCAGCAATATATACATTAAGGCGAATCGGTTCGTGCATCCATTTCTCCCCATTGTGCAGCGACTGCATGGTTAAGCCAATACGAAGGTCACCGCCATTACCTTCAAATAATCCAATATTACCGCCTACTGCATTGTGAAGTATTTTATTACCACTGCCGTATTTATGGTTGTCGGTAACCGAGGCATTATATTGACTATTGATCCAATGGGTTACTATCATGGGTGCGGTCATGATCAGTTCTAATACCGCAAATTCGTTATCGTTTTCCCATTCATAATCATGTAAAAAACAGCGTCCTTGTAAGTTAACACTGCGAGTCCATGCTCGTGGTGCAACAATAAAGGCGGCGTTATTAGCAAGCCCCCATTCTGGGCGTACTTGCGACCAATCGCGGGCACGCTGATGATAAGCATGGTTAATTTCATCCGCGGTTTTATTAACTAACTGCGGGTCGATATTTACTAAGCGTTCTTGCTGAGCGGTTTGCGTAGCAACAGTTAGCCATTTTTTTAGATTGTCATTAAGCTCGGTATCATAAGCGGTGATCACATCCGTGGTTGTATTATGAATAGCGGCAATAAATTGCGTGCTCTGTGCCAGTGTTAGCCCTCGCTCTTTAAGCGCTTGGCGTACTTGGGTATCGTTTAGTAAGTTAGCCAGCACGCGTACATTAACTTCGCCACTTTGCCCTCCACAGGCTCCACATTCTAGGCCAGCGCTGTGCAAGTTATTAGTTGTATGGCTGGCGTGGCCCACCAACATAACATGCGGCGCAAACTCTTTTATTCCTAAGGTGTTAAGCACTTTTTGAGCTAAGTCGGTTTTGTCCTTTAGGGTAAGTTGTTGCTGGTTTTGTGTTAATTGCCAGTCGGTGGTTGCGCACTTTTTAGCTTTACCTTTAGATAAAAAGGTATTTTTTATTAATTTAAATGCATACAGCCAGCCTGCTGATTCAACCATAGAAAACGATGAGGGGGCTGATTTTGACCAACTTTGCCATGTAGCACTATTTTGACGAGATGCTTCAAGCGCCGCGTCTTTGTGTGTTTGTGTGGCATGTATGGCTGGTTTGAGTAGCCCTGGTAGTTGAGGACGAGTAATTGCACTGCCATTTTCTTGATATTCCAGCGGTAAGCCAAAAAATCCGGCAAAGCCGAAGGTTTCTATATTTTTACTTTGCGATTCAAGCGCGCGGCGAATAACCTCTGAGCGTACATCAATACAAAACACCGCTTGTAATTGAGCGTTGTTCACTGGCGTTTTAGTGGCGTTTTGTAGCGCATGATTAAGCGGGTATTGATAGCTCAGCTCCAGTGCTTTTGCCCACACCCATAATGGCTTTTGTGCCAATTTGTGTGCATGCAGGCGCTCAATTACGAGTGACTTTTCTTGCTGCCACTGACTTTGTAGTTGTTTAAATGAAGCACTATCATGATCTGCCAGATACTGCCAAATAACCAAGTCCCATGCCATTCGCATGGCCAGTAGCTGTTTCATATCATCTTTGGGTTTAGCGTAAAGTTGGCCTTGGAATCGTAAATACGCCAACCACGATGCCCAACCATTAATATCTAAAAGCAGCGAATGAGCATATAACTCTAACGAGTCGTTATCTATATTAAGGGTTGAGAGTGTTAGTGCAATCAGTTCATCAGCGCAAGTGGGCAGTCGCTTAAAGTAGCCATTTAAATGCTTTTCATCCATTACAATACTAATGCCTTTATCCGCTTGAATAACGGTTAACCAATGGCGATATAAAGGTGATTGTGATGATGTGTCATCACCATGAAGCATAGGGCCAAGCTGCTGATAATGCGCGGCACAAAACTGGCTCAATTGATGGGTGATTTCATCATGCCAAGCCATTTTATGTTTATTGCGCTGCTGGTCGAGTAAATCTGCAATGTTGTGCCAATCCACTAAAGGAACATCAATGTGAAGGGTTTTTATGAGTTGCTCATGCGTAAAGTCACTGTTAAGTAACTTGGCTGCATCGGCTAAGTGGTTATCAGTAATAATGCCGTTGTCGTACTTGTGCTGATAAAAGTCTTTAGGCATTAGCATATTGGCATTACATAAGGTATCAATGCGTGCGCTTACATCTTCAATAGGAAGGTGGCGCATTTCCCAAAATGGGTTAACGGCAATCATCTGATCTAAAGGCCAGTTTGGTGCTATGTAACCGCATACTTTATTAAGTATGTTGTTTTCAGTGTCACTTAACGATAATGCCGTGTGATTTGAATGCGTTTGATTGCTCATTTTGATTCCTCAACGGTGATTCCAGCTGCATGATTTTTTAAATCGGTGTGGCCATTATTAGGTAAATTTATCGGCCATATTTTTAGGGTTAACCGCGTAAACCACTCATCTAAATACAAACCTGCAAATAATAGGGTGGAAAGTGATTTAACCTGTGGTCGCCAAGACTGGTAGCGTAAAAAGTAGCTGGCAATCATTAACGTTAAAATAAGGGCTATTACCCAGCTATCGGCGAGGCTAAATGCAGCTTCGCGCCACTGCTCAAGCTCTAGTGCTAAAGTAAATATATTTTTAGCAACCACATAACTAATAACAACTAATAGTGCGACTAGCAGTTTTTTACTGTGAGTTTGCACGCTAGAAGCGCCATGTTGGTTGGCCAGTAAAATAGTTAAAGCCGATGCTAAAAGTAGCCACACACTGACCGCGCCTTGATAGCCACTAATGGTCCATGCAGCGCTAACTAGGGTAATCGACACCAATGCCCCCGTTAACCAAGCAAAGCACGTGGGTGATTGTTTTGGAATGTGGCGGCGAATCAGATCTTCGTTTACACCGTTGCCTGAGTTTAAAAATGCAAAGGCTTTATAGGTTGAATGAGTAACAAGGTGAAGCAGAGCCAGTTCAAATAATCCCAGCGCACATTCTATGAGCATTAATCCCATTTGCGCACTGGTAGACCAAGCAAGCCTTACTTTAACGCTTATTCGGGTAGTCATTATCAAAGCGCTGATCACCGTAGTTAAACCAGCAATAATTAAAATTAACCACTGTGCAGCCGCAGCTTGAATAAACAAAGGCGCAAATAAAATTAATAAAAAGCCACCTAAATTTATCACCCCAGCATGCAATAAGGCACTGACGGGTGTAGGCACCTCAACCACTTTGATTAGCCAGCCATGCATAGGCAACTGAGCACATTTGATTAAAGCTGCAAAAGCGATTAAAAAGGCCGCGAGTTGTTCAGCCAAAGATAGCGGTAGTGTGGTGGTGTGATAAAAAGTAGTGATATCGCTAATGTATAGGCTATTGTGAGTAACCGATAAAATAATAAATGCGACGAGTAATAAGGATTCGGCTACGCGTGCCACAATAAACTTTTTATGAGCGGCGAGTACCGCACGAGGGCGCTCAGGATAAAACATTAATAGCTTGTGCAGTGCTAAACTAATTGCCACCCAGCCTAGCCAAAATAGCGCTAAGTGATTGCTCATAACTACAATCATCACTGCGGTTACGGTTAATAGCAGCCAGCGCCAAAAGTAGTTTACACGTGGCTCACCTTGCATATAGTGTTTGCAAAACCGAATTAATATTAGCGTTATGAACAGGATTAGTCCTAGCATAATAGCGCGGGTCACTGAGAGCGATAAGAAACTCAGTAAATCAAAGGCATAAATACGATAAAGTGCAACGGCACTGATAAATGCAACACTATTAAATAGCATCACTTTAAACAGTACATTGCCATTTGAGGCACAAGGTTGTCGGCCAATTAGCCACGCCGCTAAAAATGTGCTTAATGGCATCATTAGTAATAACAACGAAATAATATACTCGCTCATTCAGTGCTCCTTATTTAGTTATTGGAGTATGACAAACTAGATAACTAAATAAAAATAGATATAATGCATATAAACGTTCTATAAAAGAGAACTATAATGAGCCGTTTGAACTACCATCACTTGTATTATTTTTGGTCTGTTGCCCGAATTGGTAACTTAACCCAAGCCGCTAAAGAGCTGCATTTATCGCAGTCAGCGCTCTCCACTCAAATTAAACAGCTAGAGCACACCATTAATATTCAGTTATTTGAACGTAAAGGACGTACCTTGGCATTAACCGATATGGGAAAGCGGGTGCAAATGTACGCTAACGATATATTCACTAAGGGCGAAGAACTGTCGTCTTTTATTCATAAAGGGATGATTTCCCAAACTCAGCATTTATCAATCGGGGTGCTTAATACGCTCTCTCGTAACTTTATCGAGGAATTTATTAACCCTTTAATGAGTAACGACGAAGTACGCTTTTCGCTTACTGCAGGGCGTATGGATGGGCTATTAAATGGTTTGGCAGAGCACGAACTGGATTTAGTTTTAACCAATAAACCCATCGGACTTGAGCACTACGATCAACTGTGGCAAAGCCAGTTGGTATCTCGTCAGCCATTAGCCATAGTGGGCCCTGCAGATAAAAAAACACGCGGTCAATTTCCTACCGGTTACACAGATGCACAATGGGTGCTACCCAGTAAAACCTCCGCGATTAGAGACTCATTTAATGCTTTGTGTGCCCGCTGGCAATATCAGCCAAAAATAAAAGCAGAGGCTGATGATATGGCTATGCTGCGATTACTTGCTCGTGATAGTGGTGCACTATCGGTATTGCCATCAGTTGTAGTAAAGGATGAAATAGAACAAGGCCTATTAGTTGAATACCAACGTTTACCTGATGCATTTGAGCACTTTTATGCAATTACCGCACAGCGCAAATTTGTACCTGATATACTCAAATCATTGCTCGCCAAAACGTGTTAATTACTTTTAAACTAACGTTTTTATTAAAATATTTTATGCTTGAATAATAAAAAAAGAATTAAAGGTTTTAATTAGATGGCCGACAAAGTACTTAATTGTACTGAAGATTAAGGATAATCATGGTTAATAAACTACAAGGCAATTATGCTAACCTAAATGCGTTGCTTGCCCAATCAGTCAATAATTCAAACCAAACCAGTATGCCCACAGGTTTGCAATCGCGTGCTCACTTAGCGCCAAGCACGGCAATAATCACCGATGAAATGCTCAGTCAGTTTAGTGACGAACAAGTCGATGAAATACTTAATCAGCAATTATCCTCTTTACTCACGATTTCCAGCGCACCCAGTGGCTCAAATTATAAACTCTCCAGTGAAGAGGTTGCGCTGCGAACGGTTATAAGTTCTCAGCAAGAGGGCCTATTAAAAAATGAACGTAGTGATCAGTTAATTGAGCGTTTAAACAGCTCGGTAAAAAATATTCAGGGCGCTTATGCTAACACTAGCGATATTTTATCAAACTTGGGGCAGCTTGGGTTCAATCAAAAAACGTTTTTAGCGTCTAGTCAGCAGCGTGTTGAACGCTCGCTAGACCCCTTTATGGAAAGTTTTAACCGCGAGCGGTATGAGGATGATGATAACTATGGATTTGAGCTGTCGGTAAAAACCAAAGAAGGTGATGTTATTAAAATCACTTTTCATTCTGCGCAAGGTTACGATGAGGAAACAGGCGAAACCACTGACGAATTTAGCGTAAGTTATGAAGTAGATGGCGACTTATCTGAGGCTGAACACCAAGCATTAACGCAAGTACTTTCTGGTGTTGGTGAAATGGCGGATGAATTTTTTAAAGCTAAACAAAGCGCTTACAGTCGTTATGTACCCGCAAACCAAACTGATTTAGATTTAAGCTTTTTAAGCAATTTTGATAATAAACAGCTTTCGGGTTTTGATTTGTATTTTTCAACGTCAGAGGGAAATACTGCCGATGCTGATGGAGCGCTACTTGGAAAAGACAATGAGCTTAATTTAAGTTATACCCTTGATGAAGATTCAGAGCAGCAAATACTCGAGTTTGAATCGGTAAATGGTCAGAACAACATTGATTTTTCGCTCGATATGTCAACCATTGGCGCGCAAGACAAAAGCCAAATGCAGCAATACATAAAAGCGCTCGATAAAAGTTTAGAAGATAGCCAGCTCAATAGCTCAGAGAAAAGTACGCGTTCGGCGTTTGGTCACAAAAGTGATGAAGTGATGAAACAAGGGCTCGCTGTTTTTAAAAGTGCGTTTAGTAGTATGTCATCAGCCGCTGAGCGCTATAGTCAAATAGAGTCAGTTGCTACAAAGCAGTTTACTAATGGACGCGAGCTTGTCGCTAATTTAGTGGACAATATGATCACCCGTGATCCACGTTATCAAGGACTAGGAAGTAGTGATAAAAATTCCCTAGGCGATGGGATTTCTAAGTTAGCTGATTTTGATGCGAAATTTTCTTTTGCAATGGATCAAGGTGATTACATCGCGACAAGCACCACAAAGCTGAGTCAAAATACAGAATACCAAAAGTCAGCAGGATTAACTGGAGTTACTCAAGATAAAGCGGCGAGCACGCGTTTTAATTATGAAGAAGGTAACCGCTCTGATATCCCCCCTGATTATTATGACAAACAAGAAAATTACACTATTGGTACCGCTGTAAAAAATAACGAATTGGTTGCCCTTGATCAGGCTCATGAGGTGGATGTAGATAAAAAAGTGTATCAGTTTAATCCCGAAATATCTCAATACGAACTAAAAAAGGAATTAAAAGAAACAACCACCAGTGAGAGCAATATTCGTGTTATTAACGATATTTGGCTCGAGAAAAATGAAGATATTTATCGTATGGATGAAAGAAAACGACTCAGTGGTGTGGGGGCGACAAACGAGTTTAGAACAACATCGAGTTATTCACATACGCAATTAGTAACATTAATCGGTGATTTAGATAAATTAGAACAAAACAAAGAAGCCAAACGTGAGTACTTAGCGGTTTTATCGCAAGTGAATAATTTTATGGATAAAAGTAAGTAAGTGTATTCACTTAAGCTCGATTATGGGTATAGTAGCTAAAAGCTAGTTAGGTATAGGTTTATGTTAAAACAATTAATTTTACTCTTTATTTTGACTCTACCACTGGCAGTGAATACAACGCTCAAACCACACTCAGACGCTGTTACTGCTAAGCGTTTATTAAGCGATCACGATAAACTTGCCAAGCAATACCAAGCATTTTCGCCTACACCCCAAGACGTTGCATTGATGCAAAAATTAGCAGGTAAAGAGGTGTTAGTGCTTTTAGGTACCTGGTGTCATGACAGTGCCCGTGAAGTACCTCGATTAATAAAGTTACTTGATGAGTCTAAGGTTGAACTTTCGAAAATAACCTTTGTTACTGTAGGTTATGACAAACGTGATGAGGCAGGTATTGCCCTGGCGCATGACTTACAATATACCCCCACTTTTATTGTGAAGCATAACGGGGTTGAAATTAACCGCGTAGTAGAAAAGCCCAGCGGCACACTTGCCCAAGACTTAACCTTGGGCTTGTAACGAGAGTCAGCTAGCCAGTATTATGTTCGAGGTTTTATTTTTACACAGGCCAGTCGGCGGCGTCTAAGTCATCTAACTGTGCATCGCAGTGCTCATTCCCTTGCCATTTGGCAATATATTCACCGTGTGGGTCGTATTGCTGGGTTTGTTTTGCCAAATTAAAGTGTCGCCCACCGCGCGGATCGACCCCAACCCCAGCAATATATTGCCAGTTGCCCCAATTAGCGGCTACATCGTAATCAATAAGTTGTTGTTCAAAGTAAGCAGCGCCATAGCGCCAGTCTAGTTGTAGTTCGTTGACCAAACAGCTGGCTGCAATTTGTCGTGAACGGTTAGTGATAAAGCCCGTTGCGTTAAGCTCTTTCATAATAGCGTTAACTAGCGGAAATGGGGTACTGCCTTGGCACCATTTTGCAAAACGGTTCGGGCTAAAAGTGGTAAGTGGCGAGCTTTGTTTTTTACCTTTAAAAGTAAATAACTGATGCTTCACATTAATTGCATGCCACTTAAAATACTCACGCCAGAGCAATTCAAACTTGATCCAGTATGTTGATTCATTTTCCCCATGCTGCGCTTCATAAGCATCTACTGCACAAAAAATTTGCTTGGCACTAATACAACCAAAAGCCAGCCAGCTACTAAATTTAGTCGAGTTATCAAAGCCATCCAGCTCATTACGGGTGATTTTATAGCTGCTTGGTAAAGCTGATGAAAAGTACTGTAGACAATGCGCAAGGCCGGCTTTGTGTCCACCTTGGAGTAAAGGGTTTCCTGTTGGCGGCTCTGATATAGGCTGTTTAGCACATAAAATAATAGGCGGTGGAAGTCTTTTTGCTGAGAACGGCACTGCGGATAAACTGATACCAGTGGCTTCGATTTTTTTTCTAAAAGGGGTAAAGCCGGTTGGTAAATCAGCAAGTTCAAAGGGCAGTTGTTGCTGTTGATATAAGGTATCTTGCATCACAGATTTAAATACTACAGTAGCGCATTTCGATTTAAGCGCGGTAATTTGGCGTTGCTCATAAACGCCTATTTGCTCGCTATAAACAACTTCATCAATGCCAAGCTCATTAATACGCTGTGTTAATACCCTTACCGGATCGCCTTCTAAGATATGCAAGGTTTGGCCAAGCCCTAAAACAGACTCCTGTAGCTCGTATAGGCTTTGCATTAGAAAGCGTTGTTTATGTACACCATAGGGTTTTTGTTGATAGTTATTGCTTTTAAACCAAGCAGGATTGATCACAAATACGATATCAAGTTCACATTGTTGTTGTGATAAATCATTGAGTATGGGGTTGTCATCAATGCGCAAATCATTTTGCAGCCAATACAGAATACGTTTTTTCATACTTAAGCTCTGGTTTTTAAAATCATTAACTTTACGAAGCAAAAGCGGGTAGGGATTAGTTTTGAGGTGTTTAATAGGGCTTTAAAAAGAGGCGGTAACAATACCGCCTCTCAATTTGTTCTAGCTTTATTTTAAATAGCTGATTTTTGCTGTGCTATCCAGTCATTAATTACATCTTCAAGTACCGCCATAGGGAGTGAACCTTGACCAATAACGGTATCGTGGAAGCTGCGAATATCAAATTTTGCGCCTAGCTGTTTTTCTGCTTTGGCACGTAGTTCGCGTATTTTAATTTCGCCCATTTTGTATGAAAGCGCTTGGCCTGGCCAAGAAATATAGCGGTCTATTTGATCTTCCACTGCGCTTTGTGGCAAAGCGGTATGATCAGCCAAATAATCAATCGCCTTTTGGCGGCTCCAGCCAAAGGCATGAATACCGGTATCAACCACTAAGCGCACTGCGCGCCACATTTCGTAGCCTAAACGGCCAAAGTCACTGTATGGGCTTTGGTAAAAGCCCGCTTCTTTACCTAAACGCTCTGTATAAAGTGCCCAGCCTTCGCCAAAAGCAGAGTGGCTCAGTGTGCGTCTAAACTCAGGAACGTCTAACTCCATCGCAATGGCGTTTTGTAAATGATGCCCAGGTATGGCTTCGTGTAGGCTAAGTGCTTCTAAATTATATAAAGGCTGCAGTTTTGGAGTTGAGGCTAAAAAGTAAGTCCCCGGTGAACGATTATCTGGCGGTGGCATATAAAATGCGCCACGACTCGCTGAGCCTTTAATAGTAAAAGTATTGCGCGGTAAGTGGCCAAAGTAAGTAGGGAGTTTGCCATACATTTTTTGGGTTATAAAGGCGGTTTTTTCGAGCAAGTCTTGGGGATCGGTTGCGTAAAACTGCTCATCGGTTGCCAAAAATTCTAAAAACTCGCTATAGCTGCCATCAAAGCCAACTTTATCAATAATACTTTGCATTTGCACTTTGATGCGTGCCACTTCTTTAAGGCCAAGCTCATGGATTTGCTTGGGGGTCGCATTTGTTGTGGTGTAATAATTTACTGTATATTTGTAATAATCAAGGCCCCCTTTGATGCTTGCAATACCGGGCTGCGCTCTACAATGTGGCATATATTCGTTTTCAAAAAAGTCATAAAAGTGCTCGTAAGCAGGCACGACTTTTGAGGCAATTAACGCTTTAGCTTTATTTTGGTAAGTTTCTTTTTGCGCTGCGCTAAATGTATTAGGGATACGGGTAAATGGCTCATATAAGGCGCTATTCTCAGGTTGTTTAACTATATGGGCGCTAATACTTTGGCCATAATTTTTAAACGTTTCGCAGTAGTGGGTAAAACCAGTTTGAATGCCTTGCTTCATTAAATTAATGTTTTGCTGATTAAAGCGCGGGTAATCACCAAGGCTCACTAAAAAGGCATCGTAATCCTCGGCGGTTAAAAAGGCCATGTTAGCCGGCGCTTCTGCAAAGTAAGTATGCCAGCCACTTAAAAAATTAACCGGAAAGTATTTATCTTGGTAAAGGTAGCTTTGCTGCTCGGTTTCTCGCTCATATTTAAATAAGCGGTAGTTCATTAACTGTTCGCTATTGAGCGTTTTAGGATCAATGCTGGCTAAGTTTTTTAGTACGCTGTTGTTGTAAGCTTGGCGCTTCTCAATAGCTTGCTCGCTCCAATCGGGTAATGTTCCGTTGGGCTTCCAACCATCTGGATCGGTTCTAAAAAAGATTTTTTGTTGTTGTGCATGTTGCCAATGTGCATCAATAATTTGAGTTAAGTCCGTATTGTCATCCGCAACGCTAGGCAATGAAATAAGGGATAGATAAATAGCTAAAATACTTTTTTTTGACATTCTCTTCTCATCTTTAGCGAGTTAATTTTAACTGCTGATTTGTATGTTTATGTTGATTCAGTTTTTTTCGCCCTATAAGCGTCTGTTTATCTTGCAAAGTTAAATTGGCAGACGCTGACCCGCCAGTTTTGCCTAGGGGCAATTTACACTTTGTTGCTCACACGAATGTAAGTACGGGGCGTGAGCAGGACGCGGAAGCTTTGCTCGATTTATACTTGCCCACTAGATTACAAAACTCATGGCGCGATTAAGTCGCCCTTGTATTGAACACATTTCAATCCTGAGAGGTCAACATACCCTAATCAACAGTGTTAACTTTAGAGTATTATAATTAACCTCACTTTTATAGCTGGATCAAGAGATTATATTTTGAGTTAACGCAGTACAGTAAGTAGTAGGGTTAACTAAGATTTAAATTAATGTTAAGAGTTTCTTAAGTTTTACCTTCTAGGATAAGTGCAAGGATAAAATACGGTGCTCGGCTATCCGGCTTGATCACCTTAAAAAGCACGGGTGTTTATGAAAAGACTAACGTTAGCCAGCTGTCTACTTTTTTGTTTTTGTGCATCTGCACAAAATAATAATGCGCTCGATTTAGGTGTTGTTTGTGAAATAAAAAAAGTGAAACAACCTCTTTCTAGTAATGAGCCTGATGCAGAGCTTAAAAAAATTACTATACAAAATAATTCAATTTTTGATCCTGATAATCCTGAGACGACGGTTTTTCATCGTTTTATAAATTGGTTACATATAGATACGCGAAAAAAAGTTATTGCCGAGCAGCTTACTTTTAAAGAAGGTGATCGCATAAATGAAACTGACATAAAAGAGGCTGAGCGGGTTTTACGCGGTAAAAAGTATATTAGAGATGCAAAAATTTTTACCGATTTAGACTGTGATCCGCAAGATGGTCAAGCGATCACGGTGCAAACTTGGGATACCTGGAGTTTATTACCCACTGTTAATTTTGGTCGTAGTAGCGGGAATAATAAGTTTAGTTTGGGCTTTAAGGAGGAAAACTTTTTAGGCTATGGTGTTCGTGCTTCAGTAAAATATAAAACAGATCATGAACGCACAGGTTATCACAGTGTGATTGAAATGCCTGTGCCTTGGCAACCACATGCTACTTTAACGTTACAGGCGGATGATTATGATGATGGCCAAATTTTTAATTTTGATTATCACCAGCCTTTTTATCAGCGTAATGGTGACTCATTAAGGCGCTATTACGCAAAAACTCAGCAACAAAACACTTCAATTTATCAAAATGGCATTACTCACTCAGTATTTCGGACAGACGAAACGCAAGGCCAGCTCGCCCTCGGCGGTGTATGGAGTCAAAATAAGTATGATACGTTACATTGGTTAGCTGGTATCGACTATCAAGACACTCGTTACGAGCAAGTTGATAACGATACATTACCCAAAAACTTAAATGATTACACTATTGCCACACCGTGGCTAGCTATGCATTGGGTTCAAGATAACTATGCTGTATTGCATGATATTGATTTAATTAATCACAGTGAAGATATTAATTTGGGCTGGGAATTTAATGCTAAATTTGGCCTCGATGCTATACAAGCAGGTGAAGGGTTTATTTTTCAAAGTAGTATAAATAAGGCGTGGTTTACTAAATCTTCAACTTTATTTAGATTTAGTAGTGGGATCAATACAACAATAGGCACTGAACTTGAGGACCGGATCTCAGTGTATTCAAAAGGTCAGCTTAATCATCATTGGTCTAGGTTATTTACATTTTATGGCCATATAAATGCGCAATGGCAAAATACTGAATTTGCAGAGCAACCGTTAGCGGTGGGCGGAGAAGAGGGAATGCGTGGCTTTTCAGAAAGCTACCAGCATGGTACTCAGAGCATCCAAGCCACAGCTGAAATTCGTATGTACCCTGATATAAACTTGTATCAACTTGTTGATTTAGGGTTTGTAGGCTTTGTTGATGTAGGGCGTGCCTATGGTGAGGTGCAAAATCCCAACGTGTCAGACAGTATACTCTCTAGTGTAGGTTTAGGTATTCGTCTTTATGCGTCTCGCTCAAGCAACGATAATGTGATCCACATAGATTTAAGCAAACCTATTGGCAGCTACGAAGCCGTTGATTCATGGCAACTTGGTTTATCGGTGGGTACTACATTTTAAATAGTAACAGCAATTTAAAAAATGACTATTTAGCCATTTAAATAAGTTATTAATTTAATTAAACTTATAAAAAACGGCGTCCTATAAAGTACGCCGTTTTTTTCAATTGACTAAATTAAAGCCATTACGATTTATTGCGGTTTTCTTTACTAAACGCACGAATTTTACGTTTTTGCGACAGGGTTACTTTATTAGTACGCCCTGCAAATGGGTTATCGCCTTCTCTAAATTCAATTTTGATTGGCGTACCCATAATCTTAAGTGCTTTACGGTAGTAGTTCATTAGGTAGCGTTTGTAGCTATCAGGTAAATCATGAACTTGGTTACCATGAATGACGATACGCGGTGGGTTATAACCTCCAGCATGCGCATATTTAAGCTTAACACGACGACCGCGAACAAGCGGTGGCTGGTGATCTGCTTGTGCCATATCCATGATACGACGTAACATAGCGGTGCTTATACGTTTAGTTGCCGACTCATACGCTTCGTCAACTGATTCAAATAAATGACCAACACCCGTACCATGTAGCGCAGAGATAAAGTGCAAGCGGGCAAAATCAATAAAGCCTAAGCGACGATCAAGCTCAGTTTTAATACGATCTTTAACGTAGTTATCTAGGCCATCCCACTTGTTCACGGCAATAACCAATGAGCGCCCTGAGTTAAGGGCAAAGCCTAATAAGCTTAAATCTTGATCTGAAATACCATCGCGGGCATCAACCACTAATAGCACAACGTTACAATCTTCGATTGCTTGTAGTGTTTTAATGACTGAGAACTTCTCAACCACGTCACTTACTTTTTTGCGTTTACGCACACCGGCTGTATCGATAAGAATATATTCTTTATCATTACGGGTCATCGGAATATAGATAGAGTCGCGCGTTGTACCTGGCATATCGTATACAATAACGCGATCTTCACCCAGTATACGGTTAGTAAGGGTTGACTTACCAACGTTAGGACGACCAATAATAGCCAGCTTTACCGGCTTGTCGGCAAACGCTTGGTGATCTGTGTCATCTTCTTCACCTTCTTGATATAAGTCGATAAGTTCTTCATCGTCATCGGCTACATCTTCATCAAGTGCGGCAAGTTCAGCAATAACTGGCTGAAGTGTTTGCTCAAGCAGTAAAGTAATACCACGACCATGAGCGGCAGCGATATGATGAACTTCACCAAGTGAAAGTTGATAAAACTCAGCACAGTTCGAGTCAGCATCAATGCCGTCTGTTTTATTGGCTACCACAAAGCACTTTTTCTCTTGCTTACGTAAGTGGTTAGCAATAGCTTGGTCAGCCACTGTCATACCCACGCGGGCATCAACTAAAAATAAAACAATATCCGCTTCTTCAATGGCTAGTAATGACTGATCAGCCATTTCGGTTTCGATACCTTCTTCTGAGCCATCAATACCACCCGTATCTACCACGATAAATTCAAAGCCGTCGTAATTTGCTTGGCCATATTTTCTATCACGCGTTAAGCCAGGAAAGTCGGCAACGAGTGCATCACGAGTACGTGTTAAACGGTTAAATAATGTGGATTTGCCCACATTGGGTCGCCCTACAAGAGCGATCACGGGAAGCATAAACTACCTCTTTAAAAAACAACAAAAGGCTTCGCAGTGCGAAGCCTTACAAAAAATAATTAACTATTAGTGCCTTACACTAATAGTAGACAGTTAGTTCGGTATTTTTACCGCGCTAACTTCACCATCACGGGTGTATAAAATCAACTTATCGTCAGCAACAACAGGCTCAACAAAAAAACCTGAGCTGTCAAAGTCTTCACGAGATACTAGCTCGCCAGTGTCTTTATTTAACCAATGCAAATTGCCTTCTTGGTCACCTAACGCTAAATAATTACCGGCAACCGCTGGGCCTGTTAAGTACCAGCCACGAAGAGCGGGTTGGCTCCAACGTTCAATGCCTGAATCTTTATCAAGTGCATAAACAACACCG
The DNA here is from genome assembly GCF_001661605.1 of Pseudoalteromonas sp. MQS005. Taxonomy (NCBI): domain Bacteria; kingdom Pseudomonadati; phylum Pseudomonadota; class Gammaproteobacteria; order Alteromonadales; family Pseudoalteromonadaceae; genus Pseudoalteromonas; species Pseudoalteromonas sp. MQS005. The sequence continues at coordinate 48,279 of NZ_LYRQ01000024.1, forward strand.
TTACTATCAACAACGTAAATTGTTTGCAAATCCATGCTAATTTCACGGTAGCTGCTGTATTCACGTTTCCATACAACATTACCAGAACGAATATCAACTGCTGATAAGTTACCATTGTATGCAATCGCATAAGCAAACGGGCCACTAATAAGTGGTTGTGTATCAACATCAACTAAACGCTCAAACTCTGATGCGCCTTTTGCTACTGCAATTTCTGCGCTCCACGCTGAGTAGCCGCTCTCAGAAATTAAAACACTGAGCTTACCTGTTTCAAGGCCAACCAACACACCACCATTAGCGACGGTTGGTGAACTTTGACCGCGTAAGGTAAGTGCTGGCACTTCTTGCTCAAAGCTCCAGCGCTCTTCACCCGTATCAGGATGCAGGGCCAGTAACTTACCTGATGCTAAATTAACAAACACTAAACCATCGCCTGCAGCAGGTTTAGACAGTGATTCGCCTGGCACTTTTTTACGCCATACCTCTTTACCTGTCTCACGATCAAGGGCAATGACATAGCCATGTTCTGAACCTAAATAGATTTTACCATAAGCTTGTAATATTCCGCCTGATAATTTTGCACTATCGTTATCGCTCCAAGGCCAAAACGATAAATCATGACGAACATCGGTTTCCCAAAGCGTATCACCATTGGCAAGTGATAACGCTTCTACTTGGCCTTCGCGACTCGCTACATAGACAGTATCTTTATAAACAGCTGGTGATAGGCGTGAGAAGTAATGCTCTACACCGCTACCTATTGATTCTTGCCAAACAACTTCTGTTTCAAACTGATTGGCTATTTCAGGAAGTACCAGTTCTTCTTCATCATCACTTGATGAACAGCCCATAAGTGTTGCCATACAAAGGGCGAGCGTTGCTGTTGTTATTTTTCTCATGCCTAAAACCTTATGCCGCTGGGCTAGTTACTGCTAGGTCATCTAACTTAATTTGTAATAGAGGATTGCTGGTTAATCCACCGGCATCAACCGCAGCTTGGTAGGCTACGCGTGCTTGTTCTTTATTGCCTTGCTGAGTGTAAATATCGCCTTTTAACTCAGCAACATTTGCATTAAATGCCTCTGGCAATGGTGAATTTAAAGTGGTTAATGCATCATCGTATTGTTGTTGAGCAATTTGCACACGCGCTAAACGCGTAGTGGCAATGGCTTTTAGCTGCGCGTTATCGACATTTGATACAATCCAGCTTAGCTTTTTATTCGCTACATCTAATTTTTGTGCATCTACCGCTTCTTTTGCAGCAACAAATGCCGCTAAAGTTGCGTACTGAGTGTCTTTATTTTCACTGATGAAGGTATCAGCAGAGGCTAATACGTCATCACTTTCAACAAGCTTAGTGTAGGCATCAGATGCTTGCTCTGCTGTTGTTATTTGGTTTTGGTTGTAGGCCTTCCAACCGTACAAACCACCTAAGCCAACAATTACACCTAAAGCAAGTGATAGGCCGTTTTCACGAAAAAAGCGTTTAATCGCTTCTGCTTGTTGTTCTTCAGTTGAATAAATTTCCATGCTTACCTCTATTAAAGCGCTTTACTCGCTGCGCTTTATGTAATTTTAGCTATTAATTAGTTCTGCAAGTAGCGCTTTAGCTTGTTCTAGTTCTAATGTGACTTGTTCTTTACGCTCACGTAAATACTTTATGGTCACAACGCCTTGCTCTAATTCATCTTCACCGATAATAACCGCGACTAATGCATCGCTTTTATCAGCACGTTTTAATTGTTTTTTAAAGTTACCACCGCCAGCATGCACCATAACGCGTAATCCAGGTACGTCACGACGTAACGTAGATGCAATAATAGGCGCTTGAATGCTGGCTTTGTCGCCCATGGCTGCTAAATATACATCAGCACTACGGCGTATGTCACCTACACATTCAAGTGCTTGAAGCAATAAAACTAGGCGCTCTAATCCCATCGCAAAACCAACTGCTGGGGTTGATTTACCGCCTAATTGCTCAACTAAGCCATCATAACGACCACCGGCACATACTGTACCCTGTGCACCTAAGCTATCGGTTACCCATTCAAATACAGTACGGTTGTAATAATCTAAGCCACGAACTAGCTTTTCATTAACCGTGTATTTGACGCCTGCGGCATCTAATCGTTCACATAAATTTTCAAAATGTTCTTTTGATTCAGTATCTAAATGTTCAGATAATTTTGGCGCATCCACTAATATTGCCTGTATATCTGGGTTTTTAGTATCCAAAACGCGCAGCGGGTTAGAGTACATACGACGCTTAGAGTCTTCATCTAGTACATCGATATGTTGTTCTAAGAAGGCAATTAAGGCATCACGGTACTGCGCGCGAGCTTCATTTGAGCCTAATGAGTTAAGCTCTAAGCGTACATGATCGCTTATGCCAAATGCTTCCCAAAGTTGCGCCGTGAGTAATATAACTTCAGCGTCTATATCGGCGCTGGCAATACCAAAGGTTTCTAAACCAAATTGGTGAAATTGACGGTAACGACCTTTTTGTGGGCGTTCATGGCGAAACATAGGGCCCATGTACCAAAGGCGTTGTTCTTGATTGTATAACAGGCCATTTTCGTTACCTGCACGTACACACACCGCGGTACCCTCAGGGCGCAGAGTTAAATTATCACCGTTACGATCGGCAAAGGTGTACATTTCTTTTTCTACAATATCGGTTACTTCACCAATAGAGCGTTTAAATAGGTCGGTTGATTCTACAATTGGAAAACGAATTTCTTGATAACCAAACGATGATACGGTCTCGCGTAAAATGTGCTCTACTTTCTGCCAAACTTGCGTATCGCCTGGCAGGCAATCGTTCATACCGCGAACTGCCTGAATTTGTTTTGCCACTGATAAATCCTAAATCTGTTTATGTGCAGTCTTAGACTGCAACCACGTAAAACTAAAAAAATCGACCGCGCATTATAACCCTAACTACAAGGTAATTGCGAGTATAGCGGTGTGTATGTAATTTGTACTGCGCTGTGAATGCCGCTACTAAAAAAGTCAATTGAATGCATATTGCTGGCGTTTAAATCACTCTACGATTTTTATATCGATTGGTGTTTGTTGCTGCTTTTGCTCGATAAAATCGCGCACATATCCTTCGAGCTGATCAACAATATTATTGTTATCAATACGGGCTTTTTGGCGTTCGCCATTTATGTATAAGCCTGAGCGACGGTTTGCACCGGCAAGGCCAATATCACTGACTAGCGCTTCGCCTGGGCCGTTAACAACACAGCCAATTACAGACACTGAAACCGGTTCAATAATGTCTTCTAAACGTTCTTCAAGTTGGTTCATGGTGCTCACCACATCAAACTCTTGGCGTGAACAGCTTGGGCAAGCAATAAAGTTAATCCCGCGCGAGCGAATACGCAGTGATTTTAATATATCAAAGCCAACTTTTATTTCTTGTACTGGGTCTGCAGCGAGAGATACGCGCAGCGTATCACCAATGCCTTCTGCTAATAACATCCCTAAACCAACGGCCGATTTAACAGAGCCAGAGCGCATGCCGCCAGCTTCAGTTATTCCTAAATGCAGTGGTTGGTCGATTTCTTTAGCGAGCAAGCGATACGCGCCTACCGCTAAAAATACGTCTGATGCTTTTACTGAAATTTTAAATTGATCAAAGTCTAAGCGGCGTAATATATCTACGTGGCGCATAGCCGATTCTAATAGGGCTTCTGGAGTGGGTTCGCCGTATTTTTCTTGTAGATCGCGCTCAAGTGAACCGCCATTTACCCCTATTCGAATAGGAATATTATGCTCACGCGCTGAATCAACTACCGCTCTGATACGCTCTTCACTACCAATGTTGCCTGGGTTGATACGCAAACAATCAACACCGTATTTTGCTACTTTTAATGCAATGCGATAGTCAAAGTGGATATCGGCGACAAGGGGTATCGACACTTGCTCTTTAATACTTTTAAATGCCTCAGCGGCATCCATGGTCGGTACTGACACGCGAACAATATCTGCACCGGCATCTTGAATAGCTTGAATTTGGGCTACAGTGGCATCAACGTCCATCGTATCTGTGTTGGTCATCGACTGCACGGCAATAGGTGCACCATCACCAATAGGAACATTACCCACATTTATGCGTGTGGATTTTCTGCGTTTTATAGGAGATTCTGAAAACATAGCGACTACTCTGCTAAGGGTAATTTAAATTTAGCTAAACGGTTTTTAGGAAAGGCCGAAATATCAACTGGCTCACCATTTAGGGTAATACGAACAACATCATGCTTGCCTAATACCACTGAAAAAGGCGCTACTCCGGTTAGGGTCATTTCGTAGCCTGCTTTTTTTACACCAAAAGCAATTTTTTCATCATTGGCATCGTGAATTTCTACCCAGCTCTCATCGTTAAACATCATAAAAATGGTGCTTAAATCACTGTTTTTTGGCTCACTGGTGCTCTGTGCATTATTAACTGGCGCAGCTTGAATTGTTTGTTGTTCATTTTGTAATGCAGAATCTACTTCTTCTGTAGATTCAATGTCATTTAATAGTGCCTCGTCGGCGGCTTCAGCTAACAGCTTGGTGTTTTCTTGTTGTTGAGTTATGAGCGAGTTATTAGCATTAATAGTTTTAGTTTGTTCATCAATAGGCATTGCATTTTGCCACCACCACACTGCAGAAGAACCAATAACGATAGCTAAAATTAAGTAACTTACGGTCATAAGTCGGCTGTCATGGGCTTCTTTTTCTGTGCGCCTTGAAAAGCTTTGCATATCGACCGGTTTATCTGATGTGCTAAAAGCCGGCAGCATCGCTAAAATAGCTGTGCTATCAATGTTTAGTGTGCGGCAGTAGTTTTTTATATAGCCTTTAACGAACGTTTTTGCACCGAGTAAATGATACTCGTCGCTTTCAATATGCTCAACTTGTGATTCTGTTAGCTTTAATAGCGAGGCGATTTCAGCAATGCTGATATTTGCATTTTCTCTATGCGATTTTAGTATTTGTCCTACAGAGGGTTCGTCGCTCTGCGGTTGTGTATTATCTTCATTCATAATATGTATGAGTCTGGATCCACGAGTAAAAGTTAATGTTTTGGCTTAATAACCAGAGTAAGACTTTGTTTTTATTTTTTAGTGTTCGTTTATTCTTGCTACTAGAATGCACGCTTTTAAAGGGTATCATCAGCTGCGGTTTTATAAAAACGTTAGTATCGCCCTTTTAAAATTTTTGCTGTTTTTATTTTTAAAGCCCTTTAATGCACCTAACATATAGCAGTTTAGCATTGAATCACACTGAAATGCTAAATTGGTTTACAGCAAAACGAGCGATATCAATCGATACACTCGTTTTTACTCTTATTTATACTAATTTAAAAAGGTATTTGTGTCTCTGTTGTATTTTATGCAGCTTACTTTACTGAACCATCAGAGTTTACAGCAGATGTTGGGCTTTTTTTACGAATAATTTTTATTTTTGGCTCCACAATAATTTGATTGTTATTACTGCTTTCTTGCAATTCATCAAGTTGTGCTTGACGGTACTTTTCTCGCAGTACTTCAAACTCTGTTTGCCTTAATTGGTTGTCACGAATGGCGTTAGCTTGAACACTATTTGGGTACGTTTGCAAAATGGTAGCTGCAATTTTTTCAGCATCTTCTATTCTACCCATGCGTTGTTTAACCAAGTAGCTGAGTAACAATGCTCGCGAAGAAACCTGTGCAGTATCGTCATAACGTTTTATTAAAGTACTGGCTTTATATAAGTCACTTTTGGCGTAATACAAAGCCGCTAAGCTTATTAATGTAGAGGCGCGTTGCGAGCTGTGGTTTAGCGCTTGTTGAAAGTAGCTTTCTGCATTGGTAAAGTCATTAAATTCAATGGCGCATAAGGCTAAATTTTCATAGCTTTGTGCTACACGAATATAGCTAGGAATTTCAATCGCTTTTAAAAATTGATCGGTCGCGCGATCATACTCATCAATACTACATAAAAACGTACCGTAGTTATTTAGGGTGTTCGGATCGTCAGGCTTAATCGCCAACGCTTTTTGATAGGCTTTGTCGGCTAATGCATTTTCGCCAACTTGTTGGTAGTAATAGGCTAAAGAATAATGAACTTCGGGAAGATTTGGTGCATATTCGCTCGCACGCTCAAGGTTGTATTTTGCTTGGGAATTATTACCGGTGTTTAAATATTGTAATGCCAAAGCAATGCGGGTACGTGCTGCGCCTGCGTTGTTTATTTTATTTTCGACGACGGGTTTGTCACTGCCGTTGTAACTATTTTCAGTCACACAACCGCTTAAAAGTAGTGTTGATAGTGCTAAAGCAAGTAAAGATCGCATTACCTTGTCTCTTTATTTATTTCCATAGCCTCTATCTTACCTCAAAGCCTTTGTGTTGCATCATTTATTTAAAAATAAACAATTTATCACAAAGGCATAGGGTTACTTAGTTAGGCTTGGTGAATATTTACTGCAATTGCATTGTCATCACGCATTTTCTTTTTAGCCATACGTTTTGTTCTATCAACCACATCGCCAGCTAACTGACCACAGGCAGCGTCAATGTCGTCCCCTCGTGTACGACGAACAATACAGGTAATCCCCGCAGCTTGTAATACCTTTGAAAAACGGTCAATTCGGCTGTTGCTTGAACGCGTATACTCATTACCTGGGAACGGGTTAAACGGAATAAGGTTTACCTTAGATGGCGTACCTTTTAGCGTTTTAACCAGTTCATGTGCTTGGTCGGTACTGTCGTTAACGCCATTAAGCATAACGTATTCAATGGTGACATCTTTATTGGCTTTTGAGCCATCAATATAACGACGACAGGCCGCTAAAAATTCTTCAATTGGGTACTTTTTATTGATCGGTACTAAAATATCACGCAGTGCGTTATCAGGAGCGTGAAGTGAAATAGCCAGTGCTACGTCGATTTTTTCTTTCAATAAATCAAGGGCAGGTACTACACCCGAGGTACTTAATGTAACGCGGCGCTTAGATAAACCAAAGCCCCAGTCGTCCATCATCAGCTCCATCGCTGGTACGACGTTTTTAACATTCAGTAGCGGCTCGCCCATTCCCATCATAACGACGTTAGTGACAGGGCGTTTTTCACTGTTTCCATCAAGGCCAATGTCTTTGGCTACACGCCATACTTGGCCGATAATTTCAGATACTTTTAAGTTACGGTTAAAGCCTTGTTGTGCCGTTGAGCAAAAAGTACATTCCAGGGCACAGCCCACTTGAGACGATACACATAATGTGGCGCGATCTTTTTCTGGGATCCAAACAGCTTCAACTTCTTGGCCGCCCTCAAGTACGAGTGCATATTTAATTGTACCGTCGCTGGCTTGCTGGCGAACTGAAATTTCAGGTGCAACGATTTCACACTCATTTTTAAGCTTTTCTTTTAGCTTTTTGTTTACGTTGCTCATTTCGTCGAAATTATCTACGCCAAAATGATAAATCCATTTCATCACCTGATCGCCACGAAATGGCTTTTCACCGAATGATACAAATAACTCTCGCATTGCATCTCGGTTTAAATCTAATAAGTTAATCTTTTTTTGCTCGGTCATGTAACAACCTCAATCGGTGGCGGTGATGGTAAAAATTTACAAGGGCGAATTGTACACAATTCATCCACTATAATCATTAAGTAAAACATCATAAATAAACGGTTAATACTTTACGTAATGACTAAAAAAGGGCTCGAAAGCCCTTTTCATACTTTGCATCACAGGGTTAGCTGTGAACTCGAATTAACGAGTACGTGGGCAAAGTTCTTCGTCAGCGAAGAAGTACGCGATTTCGCGAGCAGCAGATTCAACAGCGTCAGAACCGTGAACCGCATTTTCGTCGATGCTATCAGCGTAGTCTGCACGTAAAGTACCCGCTAGTGCTTCAGCAGGGTTAGTAGCACCCATGATTTCACGGTTTTTAAGAACAGCGTTTTCGCCTTCAAGAACGGTAACCATTACTGGGCCAGAAGTCATGAAAGATACTAAAGCACCAAAGAAAGGACGCTCGCTGTGCTCAGCGTAGAAACCTTCAGCTTTCTCTTGTGAAAGGTGAACCATTTTAGCTGCAACGATTTTAAGACCTGCAGTTTCGAAACGGTTGTAGATTGCGCCGATGTGGTTTTTAGCAACTGCATCAGGTTTTACGATTGAAAAAGTACGCTCTAAAGCCATCTTTGTGCTCCAATAATTTAAATAAAAGGTTGAATATTAACGGGCGCGAATTATACGCGTTTTAGTCAAAAAAACCTAATTTATTCTACCTTGCTTGCTTTTTTTAATTTGCTAACCCCGATTTATGAACTAAAAACAATGTTTTTACGTTTACTATGTGTTTATAAACATGAGCTATACTTTTGTTTAAGTGGTGAGACTTTTTATTCATAGTACACTTTTTATAGACTCAATATGCATGCCGATACATTTAAACACTAAGGTAACAATATGTTTTTTAACCAATCTTTAAAAAATCAAATCGCTGATTTACAAAGTAAGCTCTCTGTAAGGGAGCAGGTTAAGCAAAGCTTAGACAGTGAAATGCTGGTGTTAGAGCTTGATAAGCAAGGTGCTATTTTAAGACAAAATAAAAATTTTGAGCGAGAGTTTAACTACTCAAATAACAAAATAATTAATAAAAACATTTTAGACTTCATACCTGAAAATGCTAGAAATAACGCGGATTTTCATGTCTTTAAAAAAGCGCTAAGTAAAGCAGAACATTTTGCCGGCGCTATCCAAGTATCCCACCCAAACGGACAACGAGATTGGTTACGCTGCATTTTACATCCTATAAAAAACGAGCAAGGTCAGCTTGAGTATTTAACCCTGCATTGCACTGTGCTTACACAAATAATTGAGAGTTCAAGAGAAAACGAAGATTTAATCAAAGCATTGCATCGTTCAACAGCGGTTATTGAGTTTGATACTCAAGGTATGGTGTTACGTGTTAATGACAACTTTTTAAAAAGTATGAGTTATTCAAGACAAGACGTGGTGGGCAAGCATCATGGTATGTTTTGTGACGAACAAGAAGCGAGTAGTAAAGAGTATCAGGCCTTCTGGCAACGTTTGCGTAATGGTGAGTTTATTGCGAGTAGGTTCAAACGTATTGATAAACACGGCCATGTAGTTTGGTTAGAGGCTTCATATAATCCGATTTTTAATGAAGCAAATGAGCTCTATAAAGTAGTTAAATTTGCCACAGTGATCACTGACCAAGTAGAAAGAGAACTGGCTACAGAGCAAGCTGCGAGTATTGCGCATGGCACTTCTATCGAAACTGATAATACGCGGATAAAGGTGCTGAAGTGGTACAAAAAACAGTTCAGGTTATGAACGAACTGTCGGTGCAAATGGAGCAAGCAGGTAAAGAAATTTCAGCATTAGATAAACAATCGCAACTCATCGCGAGCATAGTGCAGAGCATTAGCAGTATTGCTGATCAAACTAATTTATTGGCACTTAACGCGGCTATTGAGGCCGCGCGTGCCGGCGAGCAAGGCCGTGGATTTGCGGTGGTGGCTGATGAAGTGCGTTTACTTGCCTCAAGAACCAGTAAAGCTACCGAAGAAATAGTGGATGTTGTACAACAAAACCAAAATTTAACTCAATCAACGGTTGCTGTAATTGAGCAAGGTAAAAATAAAGCGCAACAAGGCCTAGATCTCTCCAAAGAATCTGGTGATGTAATGAGTGATATTAAAAAAGGCGCGCAACAAGTTGTTGATGCCGTTAGTCAATTTTCGAACCAATTAAGCAGTAAAAAATAACTTAAATTTACTGCTCTTCATTTATTAGTGCAGAAGAGAAATTTTGATGATCTTGATCAAGGTTTCTCTTTTGCCCCCTCATTATACTTGCGCGCTTTATTTCCCTTAACTATTCATGCAACCGACTTGAACTCGGTTCGATGTATGGAGCGCACATGTCAGCTGTTAATTCTTCAATCCCGTTTATTCCTGAACTACTTTGCCCCGCAGGCAGCTTAAAAAACATGCGTTATGCCTTTGCCTATGGTGCCGACGCTGTTTATGCCGGCCAACCTCGTTACAGTTTAAGGGTTCGCAATAATGAATTTGATTTGGATACTTTACAAATAGGTATTAACGAAGCACATGCGCTAAATAAAAAGTTTTATGTAGTGTCTAATATTGCCCCGCACAATGCGAAAGTAAAATCGTATTTACGTGATATAGAACCTGTTATTGCCATGAAACCCGATGCGCTGATCATGTCAGATCCTGGGTTAATTATGTTAGTGCGTGAAAAATGGCCTGATATGCCAATTCATTTGTCGGTCCAAGCAAACGCAGTGAACTACGCAAGCGTACAGTTTTGGGCAAAGCAGGGTATTGAGCGGGTAATTTTATCTCGTGAGTTATCACTTGAAGAAATCAGCGAAATTCGTGCTCTGTGCCCAGAAACAGAACTAGAAGTATTTGTTCATGGCGCACTGTGTATGGCCTATTCGGGGCGTTGTTTACTCTCAGGCTATATTAATAAACGCGATCCTAACCAAGGCACGTGCACCAATGCATGTCGATGGGAATATGATGTTAAACCCGGGGTTGAGAACGAAACCGGCGAAATGGTACATAAAATTGACCCTAAAGCGGTTATACCCACTTTAGGTGACGGCGCACCAAGCAACGATGTATTTATGCTAGAAGAGCAAGGCCGTCCAGGTGAGTACATGCCTGCGTTTGAAGACGAGCACGGCACTTACATCATGAATTCAAAAGACTTACGCGCCGTGCAATACGTAGAGCAGCTAACAAAAATGGGGGTGCATAGCCTAAAAATAGAAGGGCGTACTAAGTCATTTTATTATGTTGCGCGTACCGCTCAGGTGTATCGTAAAGCGATTGACGATGCGGTTGCAGGTAAACCATTCGATGCTGATTTATTTAAAACTCTTGAGAACCTTGCACACCGCGGTTATACCGAAGGTTTTTTAAAACGCCACGCCCATCAAGATTATCAAAATTACGAATACGGTCACTCTGTATCTACCAAGCAGCAATTTGTGGGTGAGGTATTAGGGCGTAATGCTAATGGTTTGGTTGAAATAGATGTAAAAAATAAGTTTTGTGTTGGTCATTCATTAGAGCTAATGACGCCGAAAGGCAATATTAGTTTTCCCCTAGAAAGTATGGAAAATAAAAAAGGCGAAAGCATTACTGATGCTAAAGGCTCAGGCCATATCGTAAAAATTCCACTGCCTGACAACATTGATTTAGAGCACGCGATACTTATGCGCAACTTGGATGAAAACCAAGACACCCGCAATCCGTTTAAGCATGCTGTTTTATAATAGAGAGTTTAATCATGGCTTTATTAATAAACAGCAAATGCATTAACTGCGATAGTTATAAGGCTTTTAATTAAATCTTTATAAAACAAGATGTTGCTTTGTCGTGCTATGGTTTGTGCTACGATTTTACGTAACTCGTTAGCACTTAGTTAGTATCTTAAAAACAGCCTTAAAAGGCAAATTGTATTAACTAAAAAATTCAGCAAACTATGGAAAGTCCATACTGTATTATTTTTTACCTATAACTAACTTAGACCAATCACTGATAGATAAAGGTTTGTTAAAATAATAACCTTGTATTAATGAGCAATTTCTTTCGAATAAATAATCGCACTGTGCTTTTGTTTCGACGCCTTCTGCTACTGTTATTAAGTTTAGAGCTTTGGACATTTCAATCACAGCATCAACTATAGGTATTTTCGATTTGGCGGAGGTGATTTCGCTTATAAAATATTTATCAATTTTTAACTCCTTTATAGGTAGTTCTTTTAAGTAACGTAAACTACTATAGCCCGTTCCAAAATCATCGATTGAAAAACTGAAGCCTGATCTTGAAAGCTCAAGCATTCTTTGTTTGACTAACTCTATATCAGTGATTAATAAATTTTCTGTAATTTCTAATCTTAATTGCTTAGGTTGTTCTGCACAACTAAATCAGGACACTTTTCTTAAGGAACTTTGCTCATACTCTACTGGCGATAGATCACCATT
>NZ_LYRQ01000025.1:0-60014 GCF_001661605.1 Pseudoalteromonas sp. MQS005
ATGATAATTTAAACGAGTCAGGTAAAGTGGCCTGACTTAAACAAACTGGTCTCCGATGAACTCGGGGCGATTCATTGGCTATATTTCAATTGGTTAAGGAAAAAAGACGCAGAACAACAGTTTGCTTATGAGTTGATAAAGCCGTACCTTAGGAGAATAAAAGAACCAACAGACGGTGACTTTGAAAATACATTTTCGTTTTAGTAATCATTTAAGCCTTTAACTCAATCCGTATTTATATAATTTTTTTAAAGGCTATAATTTCGCCACACAACATTAAGGAAAATGATGGACTTAGACAGTTTTAAATACTTTTTAATTATTGATGTTGAAGCAACTTGCAATAACGATGACTCTTTTCCAGTCAACGAAATGGAAATGATCGAAATTGGGGCTGTTTTAATTTGTGCCGACTCACTTACAAAACTAGATGAGTTCAACACGTTTATTCAACCGCAACGACACCCTAAACTAACCGACTTTTGTACGAACTTAACAAGCATCACTCAACACAATGTCGATCATGCACCATATTACCCTGAAGCAATTAACACTTTCCAAAATTGGCTAGGCAATTACCATAACTACCTGTTTTGCAGTTGGGGTGAGTATGACAAACAGCAATTTGAACAAGACTGTGCTTTTCATAATGTACCATACCCTATTCCTGCTCCTCACTTAAACATTAAAAAGCAATTTTCTAAAACTCAAAAAGTACGCAAAAGACAAGGTATGGCGGGAGCGTTAAAGCTTGCTCAAATCTCACTCACCGGTTCACATCATCGTGGAATCGATGATGCTAATAACATGATCAAGTTAATGCCGTATGTCATCGGAAGAAAATCAATCTAGCACAATTTTCAATAACCCATGACATCTACACAATAAAAAATATATGATCGTAATCCAGAATGAAGGCGAATTTTGATATTCGCCTCTTTAAATTTAGTTAGCGGTTTCTTGCATAGCTAGAGCTAAGAATTTCCTCAAACTCTTGATCTAGGTAAACATCCATCAACTCGTGATTTATTTTTCCTTGCATTGCCCATGCGTTAAGTTCTTTCAATGCCAGATGAGCGAATCGTGTCCAAGCAAATAAATTCACTCTAAGCAATGTAGTTATAACTTGGCCACCGCCACGAATTGCTGCGTCAGCACCATCGACAAGGCATAATGCGCCTTGACCAACACATAACATTCTGCGTAATTCAGGATTAGACTCTGTCGGTATACAATCCTTCCATTCCTTATTATCAGAAAACCTAGCTCGAATCATCCAACAGAGCCTAATGATCAATTCATTAATAACAACAGGGATAGCCATAGTTATACCATGTCGAGCATCATATCCTTCTTCAAAGACCTTAGTAGCAATAGTAGCAATAGATTGTTTGTTTTTATCGAACTCACCAGCATTCAAGCCCAAAAGTAAATTATAAAATGGTATTGGCACACCCGTTCCACGACCTCCTTGGCCTACCGTGCCTGATGATCCAGTCCAATCAGACATAATGTGCCCAAACCAGTTTGCGATACCACAAAAAACCTTTGCAATAATATTACCGCCTTGCAACTCATTGGTTTCTGTATCAACCGTAATAACCTTCCCGTTACTAATAAACGTAGAAGTATTAGTAAATTGATTAAGAACAGAGAAAAACAAGCCAATCAGATCTGGAGAATGTCCCAAACTTTTTAAATGATGGTTTTTTAAAGATAAATTAGGAACAGCTCCATCGACAGAAGCTGTCGTTGCTTGATCATAATTTACTTTAAACTTTCTCTCCAAAAAACCAATAGCACTAGCCGTTGTGTTTGATCCTTTAGCTTCAGCTTTTTCAGAGTCCCAGCCTAAAATACCAGCAAACTTTTCTGTTGCTTTATTGGCAAACTGATCAACAGAATCTCCTAGTGGCGATTCTCCCGGTGCACCAACAAAAACAATGTCAATTATTCCGCATAATAAACCTGAAGTGCTGGCAATTGCATAATCAATTTTATCGCAGTTTGGAGCTTTATAAGTGAATTCTTTCTGAATTCTGTTTTTAAGCTCAGCTTCTTGACTATTAGTAAGCAAGCGTTCAAAAGCATTAACCGTATTAATACGGTTCCTCTGAGCATAGTCATTAACTGATAAGATATAATCTTCCCAACTCATATCATCATTTAAAATATGATTTAAGTTAAGTGTTTCAACTCTTTTTAACTTAGGTTGCTCCAAAATCACTTGCGACTCAAGTTGCAATTCTAACATTAACCTATCAGCTTCATCTAAATCAGATAACTCATCACACTCATCATAACTAACACCCAAATCCTCTTGCGACTCAAGTTGCAACTCTAACAATAACCTATCAGCTTCATCTAAATCAGAAAACTCATCATAACTAACACCCAAACCCTCAAGATCAGTTTTTAGCTTTTGAATCATATAATCAGTTTCTGATTGATACTCTTTTAAATTATCAATACCTCTGTCAAGTTCACTTAGCTTGCTACCTCCAACACACAGTTGTTCTTGTTGAACTTTTAGAGATAAAGCCTTTTCATTTAATTCTTCCATCTAACTAAATATTCCCTTGGCCTTAGATTGAAGTTTTGATTTCAATGCATTATTTATTTCATAATAGCCAAGACTTTCAAAGAGAGAAGACATCTTATCAAGCATTTCAGTTGGAATACTGTCTTTTAATACATAGTCCCCATTTTCATTTTCTTCATATCGGCTTATGATAAAATCAAAAATCTTTAACTTAGTGGCTCCCTCACAAAGGTTTTGTAAACGCAAGTGATCAAGCTCTTTGGGGCACCTAGTTCGATTAGCTGCATTCTCGAACTTATCAGCTTTGTTACTTTCCTGCTTAAGTGCACCAGCATACTTTGCGATCTGTTTTTCCATCTTCATAACTTCTGATCGACTTACTTCACCAGCATCCATAGCACTAGAAAGTTGCCCTACTAAATAATTAATATCTTCTATTGTATTTTTTATAGTTAGATGAGTCTGTTTTAATGCTTCATTTAACATTGCTAACTTAACTTTAAAGCGATCTAACTCATTTACTCCAGAATACTTTCTTACACCAGTATATGTTAAGAAACCAACTGCCCCTAATATTGCTAACCCGCCTGTCATTCCCATACCGAGACCCAAAGTAGCAAGTCCTGAAGTAATGCCAGATGCTGATAGACCTACTACTGAACCAGATATATATACGGCTGCAATTGGCGCACCAACTGCCGCTGCTGTTGAGGCAAGTTTTGAAGCATTCTCACGAATAACATTATCATCAACATCGTCCTTTAAAATCTGAAATGCTTCTGAAACAGCATCTTTAGCAAACTGTAAATCATCATCACTAAGATCCATTGCTACTTGATGTTTTAGTAAAAAAGGTACATCTCCATTGGTTGCAGACTTTGAGGAATAATAAGTATTAACCATATCCTTAGCTAACGAGATCATTATCGACTGGTGCTGGGACTGATCACTCAAACCGCGAATTGAAGCCAATATATTTTCAACTGGTTCAATATTACTCTCTATATCTTGAATGTACTTTCTGACATCACTTCTAGCCTTTACGGTTAGATGTAACCTTGTCGATAAAAGTAGAATTTCTGCTAGCTCTGTCTCATCAACATCTCCATCATCTTCGAATGTCATATTAACAATAAGCTTTAGGTAATTAACTTTAAACTCATCACTCATCTCTACTAGATCAACAGCTTGTTTCTCATTATTAAAATCACTAAAATCAGATACGATTTTATTAAGGAATTCAGATAGTTTTTTGTCTTTCACGCCATGCATATACTTGAAAGTATAAACTTTTCCACTCTTGGTAATTTCAACAGACTCCTTAACACTTTCTTTACCTTTAGCATTAACCGTTTTATCTTCTTTATACTCAACTTTTTCGATATCAGAATATAAAAAAACACCATGTTTATCATGAATAAAACGATCGCCTGTAAAAATAAAACCTTCGTCAGATTTACCGAACAAAGTTGCATCCTGAATAGCTATAATCGAATGAAGAAGATCCTCACATTTCATTGCAGACACAGCATTATTTAGTTTTTTCTCAGGAATATCAGGTGATAAGTATACATATTCACCAATATTTTTTACGTTTTCTCTAACAAATGCATTAACGTTTGACATAAACTATTTTCCCTATTTACCTTGTTTAATTAACCCAAGTTGGATTTTGGCTGTTGACCTGCAAAAGGTCTTAAAATTAAGTGTTAAAAATCGGCCTAAGTGCAGAATTCGAATAGCAAATTAAATTACTATTCTACGATAAATAAATTCAGGTAGCATTTGGGGCAAAAACTAAATTTAACGATGCCGTAGATGTATATATTGCAAGAACATCGCACAGGCTACCCAGCTCTGAAAGTACACGCATCTGATAATCAGAATCATCTTATATGTATCCGGCCTCAGCTATTTCGATTTTTTTATGCTCTGTCAATCAATCAATTCTTATTTTTCAATTTATTTCTAGCCTAAAGCAAGTTTTATACTTCATTTTTCTTTTTAAAATTTACATTACTGCACCCCAAGCGCCTTATAAACGGCATCAATAGGGTCGCTGTAAAAGCTTACTTGGAACTTGGTGAATGTTTCAGCAGGTACAGAAGGTATATCACTAGCTGATGCCATAGGCAGTAACACTTTAGTTGCACCTGCCTCCAGCGCTATCTGCATACTTGATGCTAAATCTTGAACTGGGTTTACTACGCCACCAAGTGTGATACTTCCTAATACAACCATTTGCTCTTGAACAGGCTTATTAAGTAATACTGAACAGCATGCTACTAATGCACCTAAACTCGCTTGGTGACTATTTCCTGATGTTTGTAAATCTACAAAATGTATGTGAAATTCATGCTCAGAGAAACGAGAATTAGCGGCTATTCTGTTTAAGTTACCTTTAAAGTATTCAAATCCAACGCGTACTTGTTCTTTAGCACTCGTATCTGAACCAAATCCCGATGTTGAATGTTTACCTGTGCCCGGTGTCATTTGTGTTTCAATACGATAAACACCTAATTTTCCAGAAGCGCCATGATCAACAAAGTGCACTACTCCGGGCTTTGTGACCCCTGCTGGGATTAGATTTGAGCCACCTTGCTCTGGCACATTGACAAAAAACTCTTCAAGCGTTTCGTTATCGATATAACTAAAATTAACGTCAAAGAATTCCATACCGCCAATTTTCTTAAGTTGCTCTTTTACCCGACGACGCACTTCAAGAGCATAAGTTAAACATGTGCGTACATCTTCTTTTGTATATTCACCATTTGGATATAGAAGCTTAAGCAAACCTGATGTTGTTCTTCTTACACCAATAACGTCACGTTGATTAAGGTTGTTACCTAACTTAAAGAACTTATCGATTGCATCTGAAAACGTGGTTTTACGCATTTCACGCATATATTCTGCTAAGTAGTCTGTTATCAGTCCAAATCGGTCTGTAAAGAACTCTGGGCGCATTTTAGGAATTTCCCAGCCCGGAATATAAGCATGGAAGCGATCAAAATAAGCTGAGTCGATCATTTCATCTGGAAATGGCGCTAATAAGTGACTGGTTTTTACCAATGTCTCAACGCTGTGATCGATATTCCCAACAAACACCATAGAGGCTTTTGCTTCAATAGAATCACGGCCACGAGAAAAAGAACCAGACGCCATGTAATCTTTCATGATCTGAATGCCATCTTTATCTTTAAAACGAATACCTGCGACTTCATCAAAGGCAACAACATCCCACATACCAACTAAACCAATTTGGCGTGAAGACATGTTATAAAACAGGTTAGCTACCGTAGTTTGACCGCCTGACACCAATAATGAATTCGGAGAACATTCTTTATAAACATGAGACTTACCCGTGCCACGAGGACCGAGTTCACATACGTTATAGTTATTCTCAACAAATGGGATCATGCGAGCTATTAAGTGCCACTTGCATCTATGTTCAAGGTTAGCTGGCTCCATACCTATTGAACGAAGTAACAAATCTATCCATTGATCAACTGAGAACTTACGACGAGCTTGATACACCTCATCCATATTCATTGAAGGCATTTGGATTGGTTTTAAACTAAATACAGAGAACGGCGATGTTTTCTGACCTTCTTCATAGAAATAACTCACCGTAATAATGCACCAGATACCACCGGTTAATAACTTTTCGTTTTCTTTAACAATTTTATTAGGAACAACGGCATCTTTAATTCCAATATTGGATAAACTTGCTTCATAGATATCTTTTTTCTGATTGAGTTTTACCGTTACTTTATCAATGACTTTATGAGTGCCCTTTTCACGGATCAACGACTTGGCTTTTTCAGCTTCATCTGGACGCACATAGTTTTCCGTCAAGATCTTCTTAACGTTCTTCAACCCTTCTTGGATTAACTCATCCTCTGCTGAAGAGCAGTACATGCCCAATAAATATTCAAGTACATAAACCGGAACGTTCGCACCTTCTTTTAACTGTTTTGTTAAATCTTTACGAACAACACGACCTTTAAATTCAGTCGTCATTAAATCGTCAAGGTCAGCGCTTCGAATTTGAGAGGATTCATTACTTGTGATGTTACTATTATCTAAATGTTCATTTTCCATTTGCGCTATCCTCTAAAAAAAATCATCTTCGAAGGCTAAATCAATAATAACGGAGTGTGTTGTTTTGGTTTTACTCTCAGTATCTTCCATTATCAATTTATAACTTACCGTGCGATCAAAGCCGCTGCCCTCTAATTTAATTTGAATGTTACGTTTACGTTCATCGAGCTTTTCTGAAACTGAGTCAAATATATGCTCTTCTTTAGAACTCACCTGTTTACCAAAAGGGTCTTCAATCCAAAGTTCCAACTTACGAGCTTTAAACTTATCGCCGACAGGGTCTGTTTGTAAAAATGAAATCCTATCGATATTTGAAACGATTTTAATTGGGTTCTGTAAAGGCACAGCGCCAACTTTTTGTTTAGCGAGTTTTGTCTGAGCTTTAATATCAAGCTCACGAACTTGAAGCACAGGAACACAAATTTCCTGCGGCATAATGCCACCATGGATAAACTTAGCACCGCCTACAAAATTGAATCGATTACTACCTCTAGGCACAATAAATTCTGCATCATCGCCTAAAGTAGGGTCAATTCCAGCTGTATTGGCTATTTTCCCAGTCCAATAAAAATCATCTGAAGGCAAATTTGAACCAATCACATAACGTTTTTTATCTTCAATTGCGCCTTTAGGTTTTGACTTATGAGCGGTTTTATCTGAATCCGTTAAATCGGTCATTTTAAATAAGAAGCCATGATCAGCTGTTAATAACACTCGACTACCATTTAAACGGTTAAAGATCCGCTTTATCAACTCGATCAATTCAACAACGGTATCTTGTGCAGCTTCAAAAGTCTGATTTTCAGTACTTTGCTTATCGCCTATGGCATCAATCATATCGTGATAAATATACACTACTTCAGCTTCACCAATTTGCTCTTTGGCTACTTGTCTTGTCCACTTGAAAACCTCATCGGCTTTAAAAGCAACGCCGTTATGCTTTGCCAACACCTTTTGACGGTTGTCATGACCATGTACAGAAATACCGTCAGCTTTGTATTCTACTTTTGAACCTAAATGCGCAGTTAACTTTTGGTGTGGAAGTAGGCTTCCCATTCCTAGTTGGGTATAAGATGGAACAACACCTAGCTGAGATTTTAATTCAGGCTTTAAACGCCCTTCATCACTGATACGCTGATAAATATCGTGAGCAACCTCATAGCGTAAAGCGTCTGAAATAATCACAAAAATACGTTTGGCTTGAGTATTTCTTAATAGGCCACGCACTTCTTGTTGATAAAAGTGTTGTTGATTATGAACGCCTACAATCTTCCAATTATCAAGAAGACTCTCGCTATCAACCAATTTACCCCATGCTATGGCTAAGTCATTCAAGTACCAATTCACATAAAGATTTTCAATATCATCAACTAAACCTAAACTTTGTAATAAGTCACCGCCATTGTTCTTACGTAAATTAATGAAGTTTTCAAAAAAAATCCGATAGGCATGATCAAACTTATAAAGCTCTGATTCGTATGTTTTATAGAGAGCCTTCGCACTGTCGAAATAAAAACCATCAAAGTACTTATCTCTTAAGTCGTAGAACTCTTTTGCAGCGCGAAGAGAAGCGAACAGGTATTGATAATTTTTATCGACACTGCACCAATGGCCATATAATTTAGTCGACACCCAATCACTGATTTCATTAGCAGAATAAGCCTGTAAGTCTGTCGCAATTAATTTGATCAACTGCTGTTCAACTTCAATGAAGGTCTCAACATTTATAAAGTTACTCGGATTTTTAAACTCAGCTAACTTGTGTTTTATTTCTAATTCACCTGCAACTTCTTGAGCTATGTCGTTGTACGATGCAGACAAAGTACGGCTTTCGCGCCAAGAAGAAACAAAACTAACCACAGCTGCTCGCTTCGCAGCTGCATTGCCTATTAGTTCTCTAATAGACTTAGGAAGCTTGTCAAAGCTTTCGGAATCAATAGAAAGTGGTAATACATGTGCAGATAAACTTGAAGCAAAGTCTGTTTTACTAATTGAAACTCCAGACGCCTGTAAACCATGGTAACAATCGGTTACTAGTAGTTTAGTAATTAAGTCTTTAACATTGGCAACTGGCTGTTCAGTATCTTCATTGCTAACCCAATTACCTAAAGCAATATAACCAAATTCTTCAACCGCGTGACGCCAAAATATATTAGTTAAATCATATTTATCTAATTCAGCAATGGCTTCATCGCACTTATTTGGAGACTCAACAAATAGTGAAATTAATTGATGTAGTATGGTTGTAAAACTAACGGATTCTACCTTAGCAACTACCGCAACCATTGCTAATTCTAGTGCTTGCTTATCTGCGCCTTCAGGTAATAACTTCTTAAGTTTGCTGTAACGTTGCTGATTACCAAAAAACTTTTTATAGCGGCTAATGTCTTGGCGAAACTCCATACGCATACCAAGTTCATTTAATATCATTGAGCTTGAATCAGCATAAAAATGCTCAGCATAAAGGCGAATATCGTAAAGCCAATCACGCGTTGGTTCGTTTAGAGATTTATTACTATACAGTAAGAATTGAGTGTTAGGCTCTTTTAGCTCAACACGTTGCTTGACTTCAAAGTGCGAATATTCATCCAACTTGATAAGCTCGACACCTGATGATTCAAATTCAGTTTCAATTACCGGTAATTGCTCTTGAAACTCAATCTCTTCATCTTGCCAGAATACTAATCGGCATCTATCAAATTTTGCTAAGATGCCTTGTTTTATTTGTTCTAAATTCATTTCTTATGCCTTTAAACATTTCGGCTTTACTTTTGGTTTGAGGAATAACATAGAACACAGCAAGAAAATATGGGTGAAGTGTAGCGAATAGAGCAAGCGTGTGTTGAAAATGTTAAATCAGACTCCTCATAATGACGAGAAGCCTTTAAGCAAAAAATAAAAGAAAATTTTAAGCTTTTAGCAAATGGAAATGTCTCAATTAATTTAATTAAATTATTCTGTATTACCATTTTGAGGCTTCACTTGCATTGTCGGTAATGCAACTTTTGGAAGATTTAAACGGTTACACATATTCATTAAGTGTTCCCTCCAGAAAGGCCAAACATGGTAGCTAACATTTTGAAGCGCAAAAACTTTTAATGAATCTTCATCTATTTCTTTGTCAAGCATCTGGTATTCTGCACAAAAGCTCGCTTCAATTTGAGCTACAGGTTCTGAGTCCTTATTCTCTTTATCTTCTTCTTTAATAAAGCGACAACCCACATCCACAAAAACTTTAAAAAAATGTTCTTCACTTCCGTCTTCATCTTGGACACCAAAAACTTCAGAACCTCTAACTACATGCATGAATTGATATACTAAATTATCAAAATCAGTTCTCTTTGGATCAAAATCATTATGCGTGAAACAATGAGTATTTTTTATATAAATATCATGAGATTGAAGTGAGTCTTTTGCTTTTTGAAAATTACTACTAACTCCCATAGTACCGATTCTCCATAACATTCTCATTTAATACAATGGGCTTAATTGGAACAACTTTATTGGTTCTTCTTGGTTGCGACTCCAAGTGCATATAATCAGTTTGATTCAAGGAACCAATAGACGACTTGATACTGTGAATCGTTCGAGATACACCAAATTGCTCACCCAAGTTAAAAGCTAAACAATTAACAAGTAGTTGGTTTAAGCTAATATCTTCACTTTCCGACCATGATGATAACGCAGCGTGCATACTTTTAGGCATTCTCAAGGTAACTCGCCCACTAAAGTCGTCATTTTCTAAAATAGGAGCTGGCATGACTTTACCTTGTTCAGCTAAAGCCTCAGCAGTTGTTTCAATCGTATCAATCGCAAGTAAATATGCTTCTTCGTAAGTTTCTGCGTATTCGGCTACATCGGGTAATTCTTTTACTTTAGCTTCAAAGAACACTTCGCCGTCAAAATTTCCTTTTCGTACAGTGATATTGTATAGACTTGCATCAAACATTTTTTCACTATCCATCTCGTTTCTCCAAGTATTTTACGAGTTCGTTCTCGTACTTCTCTAATACCTTTATTATTTTTTTTATGTAAGGCTTTTTAATTTCTGGATTTCTACCGTGATCACAATTAAGTGAACCTGAGGTAAAACCTTCTAAATGAGGATGAGTAAAAACCTTATGCCCCCCTTTGCGGCCATCTTTGACATTAAAGCCTAACTCTCCCAACAAGGATTTCGCTTGTTGGCACCTCATACTTGCACCAGCATTCTGAAATGTGGTTATTACTTCATCATATAATTCTTTAGGCATCTGACACCATATATAGTGTCACTATTTAGAGTTTGCAAATTTTTGCATTAAAAAACACAATATGCAACAACTAAATCGTGACCTCCTCCTTGTCATTCAAAAAGGCTAGATGTAACAAATTGGTTTTAAAATCATTATCTCCAACTACAATATCCCACCTTTCTTCCATAAATTTTAGTAACTCTAATCCGCGTTCTAAAATTGATTCGGGCAACCACTCTTCTTTTTGAGCTAGTTCATTTTCTGAAGCAGACCCGTTGTAGAACCCTACACCATTACCGTTATTTTTCTTTAAATCGAAACTATCGTTTTGCAAACTAGAGTTTTTAGCTCTACTCAGTGGAACTAAGTTACCTAAAGAGTGTGCAACAAATTGTGTTTCTTCTTTACTAAAAGTGCCAAAGCGCGAGAGCCAATAAGGATCTTTTGGAGTTTGAGGAAAAATATGTTCTATCGTTACGCTATCCTTTTTAGTAGCAGAGAGTTTTTCCCACGACAACTTATTTGACGATTGCTTCCCTCGTGAACGTAACCATTGTTCATGCTCATAAAGAAAATATCTAATTCCATCCCACTTAAAAAATCCATGATTACCTAATTCATATTTTTCCGAGATATATGCAAGAAAACGATTGGGGTCATAATATTTATCGACCCACTCTGTAATGGAGGCAACAATTGATTCAATGGTTATTTTTTTGGTCATTAAATCACGAGACATTGAGAAAAACTCAGTATCACCAGTATTGGAACGTCTTTGGCTCAAAGTGAATAACGTGAAGTTATATCTTTCAGCCGCTGATAGTAATAAATTAACCTTCTCTACGCTCTGTTGGGAAACATATGCAGCCAACAACAATGGTTTAAATGCCCTGAAACTCAAACGGTGAAGTCTATCAAGCAGTAATTTATTTTGCTCATCGGTATACTCTGGGAGAGGAAAATAAGGGTTATGCATATAGAACCAAGGCCTAATAGATTGCTGAAGGCTCGTTACATACTTATCGATTTCCTCAACAGAGATCCTGTCTTCCTCTTTCTTAGGATGGGTAACATTTCTTGCTGTAAATTTTTCATCCAACAAAAATTTAATGTAGTCATCACCCTTACGGCGAGTATATTTAAAATACATAGTCCAATGGTTACGTAAGAATAAATGTTCACTCAGAGGTGCTTCTGGGTTTTTCCCTAAATACTCATAGATAGTCTTCCAAGCATTATTTATTTTTGCTCTAAGCACCGCATGACCTTCGTGCTCTTTAAATAATGTCGAAAGGTAAATAAGGCGATTTTTTAATAATTCTAAACTTGTTAATGGCTTTCCCCGGTTATTCATTGTTTCAAAAGTAACGTACACATCGATTTCATCGTCAATTTCATACAAGTTAAATTTAAACTTCTGTGTCAGCTTTTTATAAATAACCGCTATTTCATCTGTAGTTAATTCACTCAGCTTTTCCTTAAAAAACGCTTTAGCTTTGGAAAGGTTTTGTGTGTATAGCGTTTCTTGATATTGGTTGCTATGTGAATGGACGCCAAAAACTTTTGTTTTTAAATACTCGTCGCTTGGATTATCTTTCTCATATCCAAAAATAAAACTTGCTCTCTGGCCGTCTTCAGCCCTATTAATAATGTACTGCTTTCTGATGGTTTCAAGAGACTGATAATTTAGAAGCTCGCTAGCATCAACTGATTCAAGGATTGCCTGCATAAGCAACATAGAGGTTGTTAACCTTTGCTGCCCGTCGACCACATAAAAAGGTTTAAAGCCGACTCCCTCAATGATCCATTCATCATTTTCCCATTTACGCCATATATCCCTAGGCACAGGTTCTAACGTAATAACCCCAGTATAATGAACCCTATCAATATTTAGATGCAGGATATCTTCCCAAAAGTCATTGTACTGATGTTCTAACCATGCGTAACCACGTTGATAATCAGGTATGCGCAATAGTCGCTTTTCAAAAATATCGCTTAAACTTTGTAACTTCATGCTACTTCACCGCCTTTCCGTGGATGTTTTTTACGTCGGCTAGTAGGTTGCCGAATTTGCCGTAGTTTTCTTTTACGCCGTCGTCTAAATCGAGGGTGATGCGTTTTTCGGCATAATGTTTTAGTTGCTCGTCGAAGGTGCGGAGTTCGGCTTGTTTTTTCTCTAACGCTTTGATGTCTTTTTCAATGCGGCGGGCTTCTGAGCCGGTAGCGTTAACCATGTCGTCTGACAGCCTCGCTAGTTGCGCATCGTATTTACCCATGAGAGGCGTAACATATTCGGTACGCATACGAGATAATGTGCCTTCGTTATAACGATGCAGATAGACTAAGCACTCAAAGGCTTTTTCTTTACCTGAACTAAATAGCCAATAGATAGGACGTTTTTTATAAGTTTTACAGTGTTCTTTAAAGAATTGCGTGGAGAAGTAACGGCGGATGGTATCCATAGCACTTTCACCTTTTTTAGGTTTAAGTGCGTATAAACATAAGCTTTCTGCAACAAACTCTAGGTTTTCAGATAAGTGAGCGCCGCAGCCATCTGGTGAAGAGCCACCCCAAACGGCTTTAACAAACTCTTTAAAACGACTGGTTGCATCATCGTCAAATAACCACTCTTCAGACGCTAATGGAATAATGCCGTCATCATCTGCTGGAAATGTTTTATATGCCCCCTCAGCTTCTAAATCTTTAAAACCTTCGTTGCCTGAATGAGCATAAACTAATCCTTCTCGATCTAAGGAATAACGCCCCATCATAAGACCAATTGAATAACTAATACACTCTTGAACTAATACTGACTTATACTGATTTTCAGCTTCGCTATCCATTCCATGCATAAACTTTATGTTTGCAAATAAGGTTATGTGCTCTTTTGGAATTGTTAGCTCTCTTACTTTGTATATTTTAGACAGTATGTTTAGGTTTTCTAATTCAAGTTCGTAAGCAAGCGTCACTTTTTTATCATTATTTTCCAATACTAGAGTCATTGAATCTGCTAGTTTTTCTGAATGCCTGTTAACAAGCTCTGGAGCTTTATAATCCCATGAACGTTCCGATGAATCCCAGTCCCATTTACTTAGTTCTATTAATCTAAGAGTATTTTCCTTGAGTTTTTCCCTAATAAAAGTGTTCTCAAATAGTTCAGAATGAAGAGGTAACGCCAATATATTCTCGACTTGATAATTTAAAGTCGGATTGCTGACATCAAGAATATATTTCCCTACTGGCGAGGCCATGAGGCTTAAAATGACATAGGTATCTTCAGCGTTTTTCGGAAAAGCACTTGAACCCGCAACATCCCAAACAGAGCCAACAGGACAAAATCTAGATGCAAAAAACGAAGAACTAATAAACGTCCAAGTTACGCACTGTTTTAAATAATACGCTGAATTTTGAGTTCTAGACCGAGTTAAATCTTTTCCTTGATTTCTCCAATTCAATACATACTCATTATTCCCGTACCATTTTCTAACTTCTCCTCCTTTATTGTAAGGAATCCACGGAGCATTTATGTGATCAACTTTAGAAATGTCATCTTTGTTTAAGGAGAGACAGTCTGCATTTACTTCATGCCACAACCTTAAAAACTTATTATTATCTCCGGTTATCATGCCTTGTAAAGAGTGAGCTTTAGCTGACAGTAAACTTGATTCTGAATATACATTTCTAAAATCATCATCAACCCAATAAGCTATTGGGCTTCCGGGAATTTTTTTGAAGTCATCAGGCTTCGCATCAAAAAACCAACCACAAGCTCTATTTTGAATAGCTTCTAGCGTTTTAGGACCTTGATTTGCGGCGCCTTTAAAATCAGATAGTCGAATGTAACTGCCAACATAATCGTCCACATGACCTTTGGTTAAGGTAAACGTACAAATTGGTACGGTAGCACCATCAAAGCCAGAGTATTCGAGCTGAATTAATGTTGATATAACCTCATCCTCAATGAGCTTAGCTCGAAGTTCTTCATAGCTTGATATGAACATCCATACAAACGGAGTCATAAACCCTAGTTCACCGCGGTGTTTTGCAAGTTGTAAATTTCTAACTATGAATGCAGAGAAAAGATCCTTCTCATAACCTTTAAAATTATCTTTTAAATATTGTTTAACTATCGGCGTTTGGTATTTAGATCCCATGTACGGCGGATTCGCACATACCGCATCATACTTTTGAGCTAGCACAATCGCTTGATTCACAATTGGTAATATTTTTTCTACTTCGGGTTTTGATTGAGTATCGGAGTTCGCTAACTTTTCTAATAAACGCTGTTTAAGTGAAAGAAGGTTATCTAAATACTTAGAATCAATCTGTATCAACGAGCCAAGGGTTTTAGCTTGTAGAAATGCTGTTTTAAGTGTTTTCAGTAATTCAAAGTATTCTTTGTAGATTCCTGCATTCGCTGGAGTGACATCGGTAGATTCGTCAAAAAGCCCACCTGTTGAGCCAATTTGCTGATTCCCTTCTAAATCTAATCCTTTCCATATGGTGGTAATATCAAACCCTTCGGTTGATTGTAATGAGAATACATTAAGCGATACTTCACCGTCTTCAACCCGCTGGAAAATACGCCTATCATCTTCACGTGCTTTCATCATTAAGGCAAAGCCTGCAAGCTGCGCCGCACGATCATCTATGTCTAAACCATAAATGTTTTTAGTAAGGATTAACTCTGGAATTTCACGAAGACGGTAACCACGCTCAAGATAGATTTCTCGCAAAACTTCATACACTTCAACCAAGATATGGCCTGAACCACATGCAGGATCGAGCACTTTAATTTCTTCTGGGTCAATACTGGTTGGTGTAATAGCTTTTAGTTGCTCGATGACTTCTTCAGACTGTTCCGCAGGCTCAATGTAATACACATCACCTTCTATATGATTAGTATTCGTCTCACCTTTAAATTCAAGCGCCTTAACTTTTTTCTTTCTATCAGTCTCTTTTAATGCTTCAACCAACTTTGAGTCTGGATAGGTTGCTAACCATTGTCTGCCAAGCGAGTTTTGTACTAGGTATTTAACAATCCAATTGGGGGTAAATAACTGAGTGGCCGCTGGAATATCTTCTGATTTAACCACTTTGCCAATTACGGCATCTTTATGCTCTGAAATATAGAACTGATAAAGCCAACCGATGACTTCTATCTCTTGCCAATCTTCTTCTGGAATGTCGTTGATCAACCCTTTAAGAATAGAGTCTGTTTTAGTTAGGTTATTTGGCAGTAGTAATTCAGTTGCATCTTCCAATGCCTCAAACCCTAAGCCTTTAAAGATCTGGGGCATTATTTTAGCTAGTTGATGACATTGACCCAGCAGTAACTCCCGGTATAGCGCTTCTTCTTTATCACCGGCTAACTGTAGCTCTATGATATGGCTTTTATCTAACGCTAAACTGTCAGCTACATCTGACGCATGACTTAGAATTTCAGGTAAGCCGTCAGGGTTACTCGTATTGCTCTTTGCAGGGGAAAGCACTCGAAAACCATGGTCAAAATAATCATGCAGTTCCATATAACGAATAGCTGCAAGTCGGTTAAACCATGTGTAAGCCATTTCACGGATGAACATGTCGTACTTTTCTTGATAAGTCGCAGATGTTCGTTCAGCTATTTTGCTTTCTAATCTCTTGCGCTGCTCACCTTCTTTACGAGTAAATGCACGACCGTCAATAATGGCAGCGCCACCTTCTATGCGCACTTCCTCAATACGATCTTCATAAATGCCAAATTGGGCAGCACGCTTTTTAACGGCTGCGATAAACTCTCTTCGCGCTTTAGGTGCGTATGCTTTTAAATTTTTCGTGTTCATGTAATTTGCCTCTAACTCTTCCTTGATTAACGAATGCGCACTTTGTTGTTGCTGTTAACTAACGCGGTGAGTTTTTCTTTTAATGCTGCAAGGTAATCATCTATGTCTTGCTCGGTTTCAATGACGCCTGTGGCATTCACATCGCGAATAATGCTCGCGGTATCGATAGACACGATTTTTTTCGGAATTGGCGTGTTTACCGCTGGCTCTGCTACTTGTTGAGGCTCAGTCGTTGACGGTTCGTAGCCGCCATTGCCTGCGTTAAAAGTAGACTCAGAGCTTGGGTTAGCGCTTGAATCCGAAGTTGAATTAGATGCAGCTGCTGCTTCTTCTTTAGCTTGTTTTGCTGCTAACGCTTGCTGATCTTCTATGTGCTTATTGATCAAGTCATAAGCGTCTTCTTCTAAATTAATCGAATCTGCTTGTTCTTGTAAGATCTCAGCAATTCCACTTAAGCCATCGAGCCTTTGTAAAGCCAATTGCAGTGGTCGTAATGCTCTATTGCTTAACTCGCTTGGTACGTGTGCCGCTGTAATTTGCTTTTGCACTTGCTCAATACGGTGCTCAATGCGTGATTTTGCATGCGCTCGTTTTTCTTGTAGCAGTTGATCATTAACTTTGCATACTGACTCGATTAACGGCTCTATATCTTTAATTTCTCGATATGGGCGAGGTTTGTTGTAGATATTTTCGAGCTTTTGCAATGCAGCTAAAGCATCGTTGTCTTTTTCTAGTGCAGTACGGTTTCTATCAAAATCAATAGTTAGCGCTCTTTGAAGCTTTTGCCAAGTTGCAAATTGGGTTTCATAAAAGTCTTCGATATCTTGATAGTCTTCTTCAAAATCGAGCAAGTCATTTTCGCATGCAAGAAATTGCTCAATAAATTGGAAGCTGGATTGTGTTTCAATTAACCCGGCCAATAACACTCGGCCACTTTCAATTTCGCTAACTCCCGGATAATGACCAGTAGAGGCTTTGTTGGCGAACGCATCTAGCTTGCCTTTTATAGTCGCAAAGTTAGATTTCGCATCGTTAAACAACTCTTTTTCACTATCAGCCGCATTCTTTTGGAATACGTCTTTAAACAATTTCGCGGCACGCTTTAGGTTTGCTTCTGACTGCTGCTTTATACGACGAACTCGAAGCTCTGCACGTTTACGCACTTGCATTAAGTTATCGTAAGCGTTCTTTAACGAGACGTCTTGCTGACGGCTTTGGAAGCAGATTTTGTTTGCTAATGCTAGACGAGAAATGAGCAGTACAATTTCTTCATCGTTCCAGCCAAAAGGTCGTTTTGAGAAACGTTTTACAATGTCTTCAGCTGTGATTGGCCTTCCTGCATCATCACCAAGTGAAATAAATTTCTCGACTTCTAAAATGGCATGAGGGTTAACTTCTTGGCCTTGCAGATCTAAACCAATTTGACCAATATCATCAGCCACTAAAGTGTTTTGAATTTCTCTGCGAATATCCCCCGGAAACGGTTTAACCAGTTTTAATTTACTGAAGGTGTTTTCGATAACATACTTGTATAGCTCTTGTAGGATGGTGCTGATTGCTCCACCTTTAGGATTTTGTTGTGAACCTAATGCATAGAATTCCGCATCTTTTAACAGGTCTTCAATGGCTAATTTAACCCGGCGATTACGATCTTGGTTTTCAGAACCTTTCTGATGCAACAACTGCTGTTGCTCTGGCCTATTCCCCGTGTTTCTGCGCAAGAACTTATCGGTTTTTATGAATGTACGAATTTCATCGAAAACTTTGTTGTTATCAGCAAGCTTAATGATAATCGCGCCTGCTCCACCTGAAGAAAGGCCATCCTGTGATTGATTGGCACAAACCGTTGAATCATATTCGCTGTAATTCGGATCGATAGGTGAAATGATTTTAACTACTAAGTCATTTTCCTGTGAGCCATCACGCGGCATGCCATTACAGAATCGACTAATCGGAAAATCTTGTTTGTTTTCAGGATAACGATAGATATTATCTCTGCGCAGTACATCATCAAAAATTAAATCGCTGAGTTTTTTAGTTTCATCCGATAATTCAATTTCGGTTTCGCGGATCTCGTTCTCAATTTCTTTTTCTTCGTTAGTTAAGAAAATGTATTCATCACCTTGACGGGCAATAAGCAAGTTCGCTTCAAGTGCATTGAGAGCTTGTTCAATATCGCGTCTTAACGTTAATCGGTCTTCGTCAACCTTACTAACACACAAGGTTACTAAGTTATCCATAGTCGATTTGATTACGTCAACGTAACGGATCAAGAATAGTGTTTTGAGAATATTTAGCGCAAAGTCTGAAATTGACTCTTTTTCTGCTGCTTGATCGATGTCTTTTTTAACGGACGTATCTAAGAAGCTTTCAATTGCTGGATAAAAGTAATACAAAGGGATTAAGACGCCCACTTCTTCGTAACGAACTTGTTTAGCCGCACTTTGGAAGGCATCTAACAATGACCGTTCACCACGACTCAGGTGAAGACCAGTTGCCCCCGCCTTACGAATTGCTTCAAATATCTTTTGCACTAGATTGTAGTGGTACGGCACAAATGGGTAGCTATGAATAAAACTTGTGGCGTCTTTGTAATTGGCTAGCTCTGCGGTAGTTGTGCTATCAAATGCTAGTTGATTACGAAGAATATCGCCTTTTTGGTCATACAAGGTTTGTAAAACGGGACGAGCTTGTTCTAGTTTAGATAGCAGACGCTTTTCGATAACTTCACTGGTATTTGAACTTGATAACGATAGACGTTCAAAACGACCTTGGATCTTTGAAAAGTCATGGCCTTTGGAGCCTGCCATGTGGCCAATAACAGAGTCAATGTCTTCTTGCGAGGTCACGACCACCCACGCTCGACCTTCACAAATAGTGCCGAGGTTTTCTGTAATGGTTTGCAGCTTCAACATCATTTGCGTGTTGTTGCCGATAAACTGCCCTACTTCATCGACAAAAAATAAAACCCGGCGATTTAAGTCAGTGTCTAAATACTCTTTAACCCACTTACAGAAATTGGCGATATCGAGGGTAAAGTTATTTTCAAGTTGGTCCATCCATTTACGTGTTGATTCTAGTGATTGATTAGTGACCTTACTCAATACCTCCGTAATATCATCTAGGTATAAACCGTATGAATCACGATTTTCCACCCAACTCAAATCAGTTAACTCATAAAATGTATTCTTGAAACTTTCAAATAACCCTTTACTAAATAACTCTCGTTCTAGATGAGCTATATGAGGGTAATCACCACTAAACCCCATTTGCTCGTTAAAGACTTTAAGAAATACTTTTAATATGGCATCAACACCATCATCAGTATTAGCACGACTATCTATGTTAAATAAGATGACTGTATTGTCTTTGGTTACGGCAGTGTCGATTTCACCAAGTAAGAACCCATCAAGTTTTTTGTCTTTAAAGAACTCAATGGCTGATCTGTCAATCTCGCCATTCGTTGCTTTGATGTTTTGCAATAAGTAAGAAAGAATTTTAATAAAATGCGATTTACCTGAGCCAAAGAAACCACTTACCCAAACGCCGATTTTACCCGATTCGGCTTTTTTCTTAGGGTCGCGTACGGATGGCATATAAGCATCAAAAAACTCTTCAAAATGAGTCGCGAGTTCTTTGGTGATGACGTACTCATCTAGTTCGGTAAAGACGGTGTTACTTTCTAATTGATCTGCTTTAACTACGCCATTGATTGGGCGGTTTATGTCTTTTATAAATAAATCTTTAATTTGCATTTTCTTTTTATCCTTCTTAACTCAAACGTCCATTTATGGAACGAGTTTAAATGCTCGGTAATAGTTATTTGATTCGATACGGCCAAAGGGTTTTAGTGCAGTTCCGTCGTATTCGCCGGGGTAAAACAATACAGTTGGTACATTGCCTACTTTTGCATGTAAGGCATTTAACAGACCGTGGCCTCTTATAATTGGCCATGCACTGCCTAAACCGTGTAATAATATAAATTCTGTTTGAGCTTGATTATCTGCACTAAGATCGATTTTAGAGGCAATGAATTTGGCAACACGATTTTGTTCAAGTGGGCCTTTTAGTGCATTAAACAGTGCATCGTCACCGCGCTCTTTTTGTACTTTGAATGCCCGCTCGGTAAGATTCCGCGAGTCCAATAATTCCAGAATCGCTTCAAATAAATTGATACTGGCGAAATTGCGTCCGCGCTTTGTTAACTTGTCTGTGATAAACGCCAAGTGCTCTCTTACCGTTAACTCAGACTCAGC
Source organism: Pseudoalteromonas sp. MQS005 (assembly GCF_001661605.1). NCBI lineage: Bacteria > Pseudomonadati > Pseudomonadota > Gammaproteobacteria > Alteromonadales > Pseudoalteromonadaceae > Pseudoalteromonas > Pseudoalteromonas sp. MQS005. Next base: position 20,960 of record NZ_LYRQ01000025.1, read on the forward strand.
TGGATAATCAAAAACATAAAAACCAATTTCATTTCCTAAACCTTGGTTCTTAAGGAAATCTTGACTCTCGATCTTAGGTAGAATTTGATCGAGTCTATCGTTCAAGTTCTTATGTTGTTTCGTTGTACTAAAGGTCGTCATAGTTACGTATCCTTCCTTAGATTAATTCCATAGCTGCAATAATGTCCTCTCTGTCTATCGACAGAAGCAATTGCCTAACTTCAGGCAGCAGATACACATTTTGCAATTTCTTACTGCGAGTTGTTTCTATGTATCCACCATCAGCAATTGCTTTAAAGGCAACTTGTGAAATTTTATAAGTGGACGCGTCAGACATATTAGCTAGATCAGGAAACAGACGGCAACGGTCTTCCCAATACGATTCCCAGTCACCAACGTCTAGGCTTTCTCTAAACATACGTTTTGCGTCGAGCACGACATTTCGCATAAAGTCAGCTAACAAAGTGCTATTTATTAACGTTGCTGCGAACATCAGCTGAGTCGAAAGCTCCGTGCTACCAAATGCTACCTGCTCAAGATATTCATCTGGCAAGTCTTCGATACGTTTTTTTATAGTCGCAGCGTTACGTTTAGCTGACGCATCGGAACGTTTTTGTAATATATTTCGGTTAACGATTGCATCTAACCATTCTTCTTGAGATGGTTTTTTAAGTAATAATTCAGCAACGATTTGGCTTTCTTTGATCATTAAACTGCCACCAATTAAATCACCAAGGTAGTCCTTGTGTGTTTTGATGGCGTGTTTGTTTAACGGGTTATTAGTTGAAGTCATTTATAATTCTTCCAATTCTGGTACGTAGCCGGGGGCAATTGTAAGATTTTCTGCACCAAACAAGGCTTTTCGATTCTTTAACCATAATTGATACTCTGCACCTACCAACTCAGCGTCAGCTGTACAATCGACGTTCCAACGCCTTAATAAATATCCTGCCATAGCCGCTCGAATAGTTATGTCTAATTGTCCTTCGGTCATACCATAATCAAGTGCTATGGCAGTTGGGTGCTTCACATTATTTGGATGAGGCACTAATTGTAGTGGCATCATGCGCATCCACTGGTGATCTTCGAGTTTGTTTTCTTCTGCGCTTGGCGTATCTGCTTTAATAGTTACTTTAGTTACACGAGTCAGAACAAAATCACGAAATGACTTTGAATTTCTGTCAAACCCTCGAACATGCCAACGAAGGCCATTATCAACTATGGTATGAGGTACTATTTCCCTTGCCTTGGAGCCTGAACTTAATGATGTATAAATGATCGAGATCGGCTTTTGCTTTAAAGTGGCTTGTACGATTTTCGCGACAATAAAGATATCTGGGACATTGAGCTGATACGGTGCATCAACAGGAAATGGTATTTCTAACACACCGTCGAAACCATCGCTGATTTTGTTAGACAGCTTCGCCATGGTTTGACGAGCATCATAACTAAAAAGTGGTTTAAAGGTTTTCGCTTGAAAATATGTGCGCTCTTTTTGATCAAAATCGATGTTATTTGGTGCTAGCTCTTTATAAACCGCAAGATCGCGAGTCGCATTGGCCATCCCCATTTCGAACTTGGCGGTCAATTCTTTACGATTCACGCTTCCTTTGAACATAAGTGAGAAGTCTATAAAAGACAGCCTTTGCTTTTGAGCAAAGCTCAGGTTGTCTATGTTTTCGGTCTCTTTGGTTTCTCTTATGAAGCTCATATACGCACTTATATTTGTATGACACTGGTATAATCAATTTGATTACCACAATGTACTACAAATTAAGAATGCGTCAACTTTTAAGTTTGATCTACATAAATTTTTTCACCGTTTACAATTCTTAGTATTCGTAGCTGTAAGATGTCAGTAAACTCATCAGCATCTTTACTGGTGATTCCACAGTCAAAGTCGAAATCTACGAAGTCAACTTTCTGTCCATATTTTGATATGCCACATCAGTTAATCCTTGAATTAAATTTCAAATCAAAATACTTTTTGATTAGTTCACTATTTCTGCTGCATAAAGAATAGTATTCAGTTTGCCTTGAGCCTTTACCGCTTCTGTGCTCAAGCTGTTTCAAACCAAATAAAACTTTTAAAATTCCCTGAGATAACTTTCCCCTACTTTTATATTCACTCGTGATAATAGTGGAGCAACCAAGTGCTATAAGTTCATCTCTAACTTTATAATTAGCAATTTTTTCTGACTTTATATACTGGGCTAGTTTATCGATATCATCAATTTTATAGCTTGCTGTTAAGCTAACTAAATCAATATTGAGGATTTGAAAAATGTCTTTGAATATTTTCTGAGTAACTACCAATTTAGGATTTTTTATTGAGCAAAAACCACCTTCTAAAACTAGTAAATGTTCTAGATGCTTACGGCTTTTAGCGCCCTTATCAAACTCGATTAATTGCTCAGCCGAGTTAACATTATCAAAAGAGTTTGTGTTGTAGAATCTCTGCAATTCATAAACATGAAGTTTGAACTGTTCTTCGTTCGTTAATATTCCAAATGAATTTTTTAAGAAGTAATGCTCTGACTTGTCATAGACAGTATCGATAGCAATTTCTATTAACTTGTTTTTATTTTGTTTGAACAGTTTTTTTATGAGTGTGCCAATAGCTTCGCTACCATCTCTATTGTTTTCTAGGGTTATGTCGTATCCCATTTCTTTAAATAGTTGTAATGTTGTAAAAACATAGTTTTGTTTCATTCGTCGGTTATGAGCGATACGGTCTAATACCAACTGACAATTTTTGTCGTTAAACAAAGATGAAAGCTCGCTTAGGCACTGTTCTTCATAGGCTTTATACGCCAATTCATTGAAAATTTGTTTTTTGCCTGTAGTCGTAAATCGTGACCAGTTATCAAAAGAAATATCGATATCCTGCGATTTTCTAAAACGTCCTGAACTTTGAACCAGTTGAGTAGGAAGTAAAGTATGACAAGCAAAAATGTTGACGGAATTCACCTTATCCGTAACGACGCTAACGCCACTCGTAACAACTGGTGAGAAGATATGGCACTGTTCCTCTTCTACACGAGATGTTAAATTATAAAAATACTCGGGGTTGTCTTTTTGAATAAAAACGCTGTCCACTACTATTGGCGTAACATCTGTTTGTTCCTCAATAACCTTGGCTATAGTTTTGAATTTCCCATTAAACTTGTGACTTCCATCACAGAAAACAATCGCTCTGTCACCAGCATTTAAGCTGTCCACCAATTTACTTAATTGTTTCTGATAAGAGTAAACCGTTAATTTCTTGGCTTGATAATTAACTTGATCAGTGTTCTTTACGAGTGTGATTGATCGACCTGTTTTTACGATTTGCTGAGCACTAAAATTTGAAAACATGGCATCGGCTACAACCACAGTCTCCGTTTGTAAAAGATTCTGCCATTGTTCCATAGCTTCAGAGCAACGATGTAAAGTTTTCGGGTACATTAACTCTGTAGAACAAATAGCCGACTCACACTCCTCAAACTCTTCAATCAAGCACACTTTTGAGTCTTTGCCGTATTTCTGATATTTCCAGTTGGCAGTCGCTGAAATTACGCAAGCGGCTACAGCCTTTAGATCTGAAACGTCTAATTCTTTTTGATGCTGATAATTTCGTTTGTCATTGATGAGTTGGGTGCTTAACGCAATAGTCGGAGTAATGACAATAGGTTTTAGATCAGTTGAAGAAAACTCATTAAAGAGTGGAATGATCACATCTTGACTTTTACCTGCTCCCATTCGCTCGTTTAAAACATAGAAACCGGGGTTATGTTTGATATATTCGACTAGCTCATTTTTGTAGCTAAGACATATTTCTTTTACTTGATCTGACAAACGCGGTGAAACTAAGTCTTTGACTTCTCGTTTCTTCTGTTCGAAGAAATCCATAACCATTCTTTTTGCTACATCAGTCGCCTTCTCACCACCTATGTTTAGTGCCTGCGGGGTAGCAGCTAAAATAAGTTTTTCAACCTGTTCTTCAGACAGCTGTAATGGAACTTTTTTAATTAATTTATTCAGCAGTTCGTTTAATGATTGAGTAAATAACTTGGGTTCTTTAGATACGGACAGTAATTCTCTTAATACTTGCTCTTTAGTCGAGTCAGTAATCTCATGATCGCGAAAATCATATTCATACCCATAAACTGAAAGTGTTAAACCATATTGAATTGCTAACTCTGCGCCAAATACAACATCAGTTTCACCCACTACCAACACATAATCTATCTCAATTAATGTCTGGCGCTTTAATTGCTCAGCCAAAAACATAGATAAGTTTTCACGATAAAAATGTTCTGCTTCGACACCATTTGGTAATACAACACCTGATTTTGCTATACATAAATATTTAACTTGCTTCAAAATACATCTCCAAAAATTTGTTATTAATGAAGCTGGAAGTAACTCGTCCCGCGTCAGAGTTTTTTGTTCTGTATTAATAACTAAATTAAAACTCTGACGTGATTTAAATGAATTTCCCAACTTCAAGTTGCTGTATTTTGAACTATCGCAACAGGGCACCCATCGTTGGAAAATGAGATCAGTTTTTGGAATTAGGATTTACCTAAAATAGATAGGCCTATAAAGTGCGCTAGCACTGGGATTTGAATAAAATAATTTTATCCCCGCACGATGTGCGAATTTGCTAATTTTCTTTATTCGTTGCTTTCTTGTTGGTTTATTGTTGGTTTTGCGTACTTGGTAGCTTTGTGTTGAAAGGTTATTCGAGCGTCAGAGTTTTAATTAGTATATTAATACAGACTTTAAAACTCCGACGTGAATGGATTGGCTTATTTAGGCAATTGGTTCCGTAATTTTTAGCATGTTTTCATGCAATTGCTTGGCGTCGTCTTGTGCTCTGTGTCGTTTATTTTCAAAATTCTGTAACTCAGAAAATGATTTTATTAAATGGCATCCATTACGTTTTTTAAAATCAATTAATTCAAGATGGCCTATCAATTTAAAACTAGGGATAACATTAGCCTTAGCAAACAGCTGTGTTAACCATGTTCCATCGAATTCAACGACATCACATACAACAACACTGTTACCTAGAGTTTCATTTAACCTGATAGCCGCAGAGACGACATCAATCCCCTTTCGCAACAACATCTTTTTTGAAATACCATGAACGTGAGTTTCAGCGTATTTACACCAAAACCCATTCTCTAACCAATCTGGCTCGGGCTTAATGAGAAATGAACCTGTGGAATCATTACTGTACCAACCAACTTCAATTGGGTATCCGTTTTTACTAATGCCAGATGATTCAATATCAATAGTGATGAGTTTTCCATTAACATCAAAATTCGACGAGTTTAAGTTGCCATAAAATCTAGGATCAAAAATTTTCATAACAGCCACCTTTAATGAATAAAGCCAATAGGATTTGACTGGTTATTCATAATTGATACAAAGTCATGAATGCTCAAGCAAATAGTTCTAGGATTGTTTACATCATAGCGCTGAATGGCTTTTCTAATCGCAGATTCAATAATTTGCTTCGCTTGCCTTGGTACAACGCCTAGATAATGGTGCAGGCATTTTTCAGGAATTTCACTGGATAGAATATCTTGAAGGCCACGTTCTTGAATATGTTTTTGGTATATATTCTGGCCAATGATTTTCATTTGCTCTGGTGAAGGTTTCTCTACTGTAAAAGAAACGATTCTGGATTTTAAAGCAGGTGTTAAGTTCTCGATATTGTTTGTTGTTGTAAAGATAATAAAGCCTGAAAAATCAACTTCGACATCTAAATAGTTCTCTAGTAAGCTCTTTCGTTGTTCCGTTTCAAAAAAACCGAGCAAAGTTGGCACTAGATTGCGCTCGCCGGAATTTTTAACTTGGCAGAGTTCATCAATCAAAAAACATTGATTATAAGTTTCACCGTCAAGCAACATTGCCTTAGCGAAAGCTCCAATAGAAGCGTTATTCCAAGTACGATGCGCACCAATTAACTCAAATTTATCCCCCATTGATGTGACCGGCAGAGAGGTAGATTCAAGTTCAAATAATTTAGCAAACTCCAAGACAAATTGTGATTTTCCACACCCCGGCTCGCCATCAAGATTGATTACGGGCAAATTGATCGGTTTTGATGTTAGAAACGCTTCTGTCATGACCCCTCTTAAATATTCAACAATATGAGCGCAATTTGGAAAACTAGTCGCTAGGTCGTTTAATCGAACTATAAAGTCAGACGGAACTTTAACTATGCGTTTTTTATTGCCTTTAGCTTGGATCTGATTAAAAATTTTTTCGTCATGCTCTTTTAATCCCAACATAATATTTGTCATTAGATCATCGTGATTATAGACTTCGATTGTCTCTGGCTCAGAGCATTCTTCATCGGGGTATAGTACTGGTTCTTGTGTTACGGGAACTCGCTCCAAAGATTCATCTGAAATGCCATGAAATTTCATGATTTCATTTTCTAATGCCGAAAAGTTTACGTCATCAATAAACGCTTTTATACGCTCACACTCACCAATAATCTTATCTTGGAAATCCAGTGCTTCAATCTCAGTGACTTCAATCGTGTTATCGAATTTCTGGTAATTTATCTGACGATCTTTTGCTTTTAAGAAGTCGTTAAAATTGTTCATCGATACATCATTGCGACAAAAACAAGTCGCGCAATAAAGTAATTTTTCTGATACATCGTCAATTAATTCTTCCCAAACTTGCGGGCTGTAGCCATTCAACCTTTGGAAGTTAAATGGTGTTTTCGATTCCTCAAAGCCTGTCAGTTCTGGTTTTTGTTTAAGTTTGTATGCTTTAGTTCCGACACAAATCGCCTTAACTATTTTATTTAAATATTTGAAACCCACTTCATGAAAACTTGGCTTAGTTTTATATAAATAAAACACTCTAATGGCGGTTTCGTTTTCAAAAATGGACAAGAATCTAAATTGCTCGATTGGCTCTAACACTTTTAACGCCGAAACAATCCATTCATCTCTTACTTTTGAAATTCCCAACGCCCTTATTTCTTCGGGCACCATTTCTAAAAACCCAAGGACTTTTTCTTGATAAGTTTTCAACGGAAACGTGTAAGGATCTGAACCATATAAATCCGGCTTTAACAAATATTGTTTTAACTCAAATGCTATCAATGTTAAGGCTGAATGCTCGTCTTTGTTTACCGCTATTTGCTTTTGAGATAAATGCTTAATCGTTTTAATTCTGTTAACTGGCAAACATTCTAACAACAAATCAGTGTTATCTTGAAAGTCGATAAGGTCTGCTAATGCCGAATCAGGAATTGATGGTAAGACATTTTTTAAGTTTTCTAGCCCATATTCCGCTAAATCTCTTACGCCGGAGAATGATCTACAATTTAAGCCAACCGCTAGCTTTTGTCCTCGTGATAATAAAATGTGTTTGGATTTACGAAGTGCCTTTTTTAGTTTGCTGATTTCTAACTTGCAGCTTGAAGGTGTCGCAGTTGTTAAATTTCGTTTGAATTTATCTTTTAATGAATAGGCATCGTTAACGCCACATAACAGTAAATATCGGATAACAGACTTATTGCTTACGTAAGCCAGACATGTGTCTAGATCTATATTTGTGAAATTTAAGAGTGCGTGCCTAATTACAACAGGATGATAGTTTCTAATAAAGTCTAATGACGTTATTTCTTTATCTAATATAATCGTGATCTTGGTTGATGGAGTGCTTTGCATAAATAATCCTCTGTATTAATAGGATTATTTAACCACTGCAACATCAGGCACCCACCGTTGGAAACTGTATAATACATCTGATTATCATATTTTGACACTAAGCAACTAGATCGATAGTTTTGGCATGCTCAATAGCATCTAACAATCGATGGGAATGCTTATCAATATATACGCCGTCATTATAGATACATAATCTGGCGGGTGAACCATCATGCAACTGAACAATAACATCAGTAAAAAGGTAATCCATTCCAACAGAATTGAATTTGCAAATTACTTTTTGAATTCGCGGATCATCAACAGAGTAAACTTCTGGTATGCTTTGTAAATAAGGTTTAGTTAACAGGCGGCCATTGATAAAAAGCTGTGGTTTTAACACAACTTCATTATTAACATGACTTGCCGAGGCGTCTAGTAAGACGTAACTAGCTGCACTTAATTGTTCAACCGTTTCGATGGTTTCAAGTGGTTTATTATTACTTTGCTCTGCTAATTTTATTAAAGCATGATCTAAATAGTTACTGTTAGACTTTACACCTTTGCTCTTTTTACAACTTTGTTGTTGAACTTGATAACTAAGCTCTTGGTTTAAAGCTGAAGTCAGCAGCCCTTTGAGCAGAGTTTCTATCAAACTTTTAACTCTTTGTTCCGAAGCAAATCCTTTGTAAACATTTGCGTGAAGCGCATTTAGGAATTGATTTGCCTTACTACCAATTCCACTAATCATAAAGTATTCTTTTTCAGCTTCTTCAGACTTACCGTTATCTAAGTTGTACTTTTGCCACTCAGCATCAGAAAAGTGCCAGCCTTGTTCAAGTAAATAATGGCTAGCTAGTATCAATTTAAACAAAGTACCGTGGTTAGCGTTATGCTGCTCAGCTTTCTGAGTAATAATGCTTTCTATTTCATCTGCTGTGCTTTCGTTTTGCTGCTGTTCATTACTCCCAAATAGAAATGGGTCTATGATTTCATCAGCCTCCGCAACTCCCGTAAAATCAATCTCTAAGATAAATAGTAACAGTAAAGTTAAAGCATATATATCAGAGGACTTTTGGAGCGGTTTTCCAATCAATACATCCGGGTTTAACCATTCCAGTGAGCCTGAGCTTGCTTTAGACAAATGTTCATAACTCGCTGAACCAAAATCGATCAACTTAGCGACGCCTTCATTGGTGACGATAATGTTTTCTGGCTTTAAATCCCCGTGGATAAGATTGTTTGCATGAGCCGCTGCTACACCGTTACAAATTTGTTGAAATAACGTAATTTTTTGATCGTTGCTCAGAATGTTGTTGGCCAAATACTTGTCCAGAGTCATTGCACCAAAGTGGTATTCAGTGACTAAACCATAAACATCAGCATTTATATGTCTTGAAAAAATGGACTTTTCAACACTAATAAAATCATAGACCTGAATAATATTTTCATGTTTAAGAGTAGCAAGTATTCTGGCTTCTCGTTTAAACACTTCTGGGTGAGTGAACTCTGAAGTGGCATTGAGCTTAATAGCAACCTCTCGGTATAGATTATTATCCGCGGCTTTAACTACATAACCATTACCACCTGAGCCGAGTTTATTAATAACTTTGTAACGGCCATTTAAACGTTTATCCATATTAATTAACGCAAGTGAATTATTTCGACTGGTCACGACTTTATGCTTTTCTAAAGGGTCAATGCTATTGCAAAAAACAGTATTAAATCGTTTATACACTTTGGGACTAGCGCCACCAACTTGTGACACTATTCGATTCCAGCGAGTGCGTTGCATTTTAAAACCGTCCTCACTTTTATCCGTTTTAGCAAAAGTTTGAAATGCATCAATAATTGTCTCTGTCACAAAGATATTTTTATCTTGTCCTTGAAAAACTGAATTCCACCAATATTCGAAATAACTATCATCATGCGTAACGGCTTGTTCTAAAGATAATTTGTCAACGTTACTTAAATTTAACTGGCTAGGTAGTTGCTGAGTAATAGCCTCTATGTTTCGATTGTCGAAAATATCATCACCACCATGGCTCTCAACCCAATTAACAAAATCTTCATTTATTTTGCCAGACAAGCTGTCTTGAATTCTTTTCGAGCGAATATTGTCTTCTGATAAGTTCTTGAATTGCGCCTTATTACTTTTTAGTTCACTGAGCTTAAATATGAGCTGGTTCTTTTGCACAAAATATCTAAACCGAGCTTCTAACCAATCCTCTAGTGCAAAGCCATTGTAAGTATATTCATTACGCTCCAACAAATATAAAATCCAGACTTTAGCCACTTTAAATGTTCCCGCTTTAAATGAGTTAAAGTTATGCTCAATTTTGTTAAAAATGTAGTCAAAACCGGATTTTACTTGAGTATATTCCAATAGATTTATCAGTGATGATAAATACAATGCACGACGTGCAATCAGATCAACATTTACAATAGTATTTGGGTTGAGTGTGAGTACACTGTATAGCTGAACGTTGATTAGCTGAGTAAACTCAGCTTCGAATTGTGTTTTATTAGCAGTGAAGCTCTGGCTATTCACTATTTGAGCTGGCAAACAAGTGAGGCACGCATTAAGGGTTTCAGTATATGGCTTATTTTGAGAATTTCCATCGTTAAGTAATTGGTTAATTTTATCTTTTAGGTTAATAACGCTAGTTAAATTCAGTAAGTCTGCGTAAGACACCTGTTTCAAAATTTGGCACTCGCTACTACTTAGCCAACCTTCAATTTTCTTTCTTTGCTGTGACGTTAAATTTCTGTGATGATAAAACAATAGTGCTTTAGGTAATAATACTACTTTGGAAAAGTTTAAAGTATCAAGAAAGCTGAATATTAATTGCCGTATTTGAGTCTCAAATACCAGTTCATCTGTTGTTAAGTCTCGTACTTGATTACTGGTTTTAGCACTTGAGTAGGATGCAATACTTGATAGCTTCATACACTCATGAACGAAGGTTAAATCTGTTGTGTTGGTTACATTGACAGCCGTAAGTTTATAATCTCCATTGGCATTATTAACAATAATAGAAATAATTAGCTCAGCAATGGTTTTGTCTTGCTTTAGATTTTTATTAAGTTCGTTGATAAATTTATTGAATTGAAATCGCTTATCAAGCTTTTCACGCATAAGGTGATCGATAAACTCAATAACCTGCTCAGCTAACTCTTTTGAACTTGATGTTTGATTTGCTTCAAGAGATCGAAGTAACAGCGCAGTAAATAACTCAACACCTTTTGATCGATCCCTTTTGTTGTCTCTGCTATCTGGTTTGTGACTTAATTCAGCCTGAGTAATGGATATCCAAACGTCTTTTAAAATTTGCGCTTGAACAATGGAAATTGATTCGCCGCTTTCATGTAAATACCCCTTCTGCCAGTTCTCATATTCATAAGCGATTCTAGCTAATTCATTCATAAAAGCGACTCCATAATTTAAGTTGTTAACTTATCATATTTTTACGTTTTTGTCTTTATAAACAATGAGTAAATATAACTTTCATTTTCCAACGACGGGTGTGTCAGCTACCTAAGGTAAGCTACCAATTAGACACTTCAAGAGGAAATTTTTAAATGACTAAACAACAAGTAACAGTTCTAATTGGCCCTGCATGTACTGGTAAATCTACTTATGTTCTACAACGTAAATTTGATTACGTCGTATCTTCTGATGACATCGTAGAAAAAATAATTAACGGCCATAATTTGACTTACAAAGAATTCTTTGAACTCGAATTCAACCACCCTATCCGTCGCGAACAAAGAGCTTTGTTTTTTAAGTCGGTTCAAGAGTCAAAAAAATACAAAAACATTGTTTGGGATCTTACCAACCTTACTAAAGCAAATCGGCAAAAGGTTTTTAAACATTACCCTAATGCCAACTTCCACGCTATTGAGTTTGTATTTAAAGGCAAAGAGTATTTCATTTCTAAAACTTGTCGCTGGCGTTATCAAGAAACAGGTAAATTTATTCCTGAAGATACTCTTAAAACCATGTTCGATAAATATGAACCAGTATCAAAGCTAGAAGGTTTTGACACAATTTCACGCGAAGAAGCATTACCAGCAGCCGTTTTGATTTTAGACGATGAAGATTTTGATATTCATGCCCCACACCTCAATGCAGCAGAACATGTGAAGTCGTTAAAGGAATTTCTTGATTCTTATTTTCCCTACATCAGTGACTTGGATGGTTATGACGACGTGTTTAAAGAAAATGAGTCTTCAATTCTTTGTGCCGTTCACGATTTATCCTCATTAACAATGAAACACTACAACTACTATGTTGTATTAATGTAATAAGGTTTGACTAGGAGTCAGGATGAAATACAACAGAGAAATTAATCAGCTAGAAAACGCAGGAGCTGCCGCTGGAAACATAATCGGTGCAGTGGCAATTAATGGCTTCATGGGTCTATCAAACGTTGGAAAGTTATTTGTTGCTGCTATCATGTTATTAACAGTTTTAGGTGCTGATCCAGTTCTTATAGTTGGATCAGGCCTTGCGCTTTTCTTTGCTCTAGCCCTAGTACCTAATTTATTAGGTTTAGGGATTATGATCTCCGGTGTTTATTGGGGATCTTATCATTGGGAATGGCCTAGCTGGCTATCCCTAGCGCTATACTTTTTACTCATATTGACTGCCTCATCTATGCATTTGTTAGAATTAGATGATAGTGGTGATTTGCAAAAATCACCGGATATTCTAGCCACTACTCAATTATTGAGTAGCATTTCACTATTAGTATTGGGAGCTGCAAATTACTGGGAGTTTAATATCTTAAACCTAGAGGTGCATGGGTACCATTTTGCTCTTTGGTTTATAACAGCTGTGTTTGCGCAAATAACCGCTGAGGCAACATTATCTGATAGAAAACTTGGAAATGTATTCAATTACTTATTTTCAATACTTGCAACCTATTGGTTTACTGCAATATTTACGCTAGATCCTCTTCTTATCAATAGCACAACAGAACTAATTAAAGGGATTAGACTATGAAGTTGGCATTATTTTCAGACATTCATAATGAATTTGAGGTCTGGACCCCACCAAAAATTGACGCAGACGTGGTCATTTTAGCGGGTGATATACACTCAAAACACCATGGCATACAGTGGGCTAAAGAATTCTTTGAGTTGCCGGTAGTCTACATTCCGGGAAATCATGAATATTATGGTTCAAATATCCAATCGATTAATAGAAAACTAAAAGAACAGTCTAAAAACTCAAATGTTCATGTATTAATCAACGATAGTGTCGAAATAAATGGCGTAAAGTTTATCGGCTCTACCTTATGGAGCGATTTCAAACTCTTTGGTGAATCGCAAAGACAAGAATGCATATTTAATGCGAGTGCAAAAATGAACGACTTTCAGCGCATATGCATAAATGATAACGGTAAATACAGAAAACTTAAGGTATCCGATACCATCGCGTTTTTTGATAATTCATTAAATTTCATTGAAAACGAATTAAAAAATAGCAATACAGATAGAAATATTGTGGTGACGCATCATGCACCTTCACCTCAATCAACGCCAAAACAATACCAAAGCGATCTACTTTCGGCTGCATTCTCTTCCAACCTAGAAGAGTTTATTAAAAAGTACACAAATAAAATTGATGTATGGGCACATGGGCACACTCATCACAGTGTAAACTATCAAATTGCAGATACAAGAATAATTTCAAATCAACGCGGTTACTCCAGTATCGAAAAATTTAATCTCGATTGTGGCTACATTGTTGAGATTTGATTTGGTAACTAATTGGATAAAAATTAGATAGATTGTGAATACAGAAATTCAGTACGTATCTTCTTCATTAAATAACCGGCTGAAAGTGCAATAAACGTACTCACTTTTTTAGACATGTCGTTAACCTCGATTTTTAAATCCAATACAGATCAACTGAAAACTGGGACTAATTTTGTCCCAGTTTGAATTTATTCATTTTATAAACGGCGTTATTGTATGAGGGAATGAAATTAATCTTCCAATATTTAAGCTGCCTTTTTGGCCCTATAGGTTACTTTTCCTAAGCCGGAAGGGGGAGTGTCAATTATTTCAAGAGTAACTCCAGATTGGGAGAAGAACGTTGGCTTTTTTAGGGCGCTACATATTGCAGTTAAGTCTCCACCTAGTTCCTTTCTAATGTCACTGGAAGTAAACTCAATAGATGGTCCCTTTTTTAATCCTTCCTTAATGAATTGCAACGCAAATGTTCTAACTAAATCTGCTGTTACTTTTGAATCTTTAGATCTTGAGCGAGTACTATAGTTCTCTACTTTGTCTTTACTATCATCTTTGGGTTTTAATTCAGGAAAATCATAGCCGATCATAAACAGAGCTGCTTCAACTTCTCTAATATTGTTGAATTTATTACGGCTTGCGCCTTTAGATTTATTAAAGGCTTCTGTGATAATCCAATTCGCCCAAACGTTAGATATTGCATGAGCTTTATGGTTACTTCCCCATTCTTTAAATTTTAATTCAGTGCCAGCTATTTCAGGTAGTCGATTAGAGTTGCCCTGCCCTTTGGCTAGTTTTATTTGTAGATATTCTGGAATTTCAAAGCGTTGTGTCTTTTGACAAAAAAGTATTATCAAATAAGCTAGGGCTGCTGCCACTCTAGAGTCATAAATAATGAAAGTATCAGGTTTAATAAAAGCGTAAATTTTTGTAAAGCCAGCATTAGAACGATATTTATTACCAAAATTATTTACGTCGATATTACTATTAGTAAGTAGCTCTAAAGCTTCAGTAATATTTTTCTGTACGTCATTTACATTGTCTAACCATTCCTTATTAGATGTGTATAACTTTAATTTATCTGTGTTGCCTGCTCCCCAATAAAGAGTTTCAGTACATGCTTGATAGAATGATTCTTTGGTGTTCGACGTTTTAAATTTTTTAACTAACAAGTCAACATCTGATTTATTAGTTTGATAATCAGAGCCGTTCCAATGGTACTTATCAAAGCCACAATATAAGGATTCAAATTCTATTTCTTTTCTGAGTTTTCGGTCGAAATATTTGTGATTTAGCGACATATCACCACTGATCATACTTGCTAAAAAATTAATAAATTCTGCTACTTCAGGATTGCTTAAATAGTCATTTTTATTCATTATTACTTCCTGCCAACTAATGTAGGATAACTAATCCACTTATTTGTATAGTATACATTTAATAGGACAACTGACGTCCTATTAAATCAAACTATTAATTAATCATTTCTCGCCATGCCTCTTGGATCATCACCATTGCCAATGTGTCTAGCTCACAATACATCAATAGTCCGCGTTCAAGTTCTTTTCTTTCATAATCAGACATCTCAGTGAACTGGAGCCGAGCGTATGCAGTTAATGCTAGGCCACCATTATTTAGTTCATCGGATTCTGATAGCAGCTTTATGTCATGCTCAGATGCTTCTGTGAACATTTTTGGCAATGACTTATACGGATCTTTTACTTTTCCATTGTCATCAAATTCAATCCAAGTTTTGTTCTTAAAATTTAGGCTTGGTAATTCCTTGGTCCCATAAATAGGTTGTTCGTATTTTTCTTGTAAAAATTGAGAACTATTTAAAATGGCTGGCAGTACAGCCTTAATAGAGTTTGAGCCACCTGTGGCAGGATCATAATAATACTTTTTCACCAGCTCCCATTGGTCAACCATATTTCTATCACCGAGCCAGTTGTCTTTACTGTTGTTGGAAGACTTAGTGATTGACTTAATGAAATCGCAAAGCTCGTCTTTATCCACTTCAGCCGATAGTTTTAATTGCTGATAAACCATATTGAGGTAGGCATTCTCATGGTTGGAATATCTGAAAATAGTGCCGTTGTCTTTTTCTAATTGAGCTTTTAACTCCCTTACGAAATTGAAGTTCGGGAACTCTCCAATCTGTGAGCTAAGAAATTGACCCGCATGATCCACTCGTCCATCTTCGTGCAAGATATGATGAGAAAACTGGAAAGCTATGCCTTCGTATGGCGACATCCCTTTATAAAATGGTATCGCCACGGCACAGGTTTCAAAGTCGATAAAATGAAGAGGGTAAGTCCAAGATGCCATTTCATTTCGCATGCTATCAACGTCGAAATATACACTAGAATCCTTGTCTTGCACTTTTTCTATTTGAAGCCACTGCCTTTCTTTTAATGTAAGCGCTGGGTTTGATGATTCTTCATAATTGATATCCTCTGGCGAAAGGTCTTTTAGCTTTACTTTGCCATTTTCTATACAGCGATTTGAACCTCTATAGTTAGAGATGCTTAATACTGTTGGTTCATTAAAATCTTCGTCACTCCAATGAAGTTGTTCTTTCCAACATTCCTTAAATCCATTTTTAAAGCCATTCGCCTCATCTTCTTCCGAGCATTTGAACTCACAACTTTTACACTTTGAGCCGATAACTGGCATCACCTTTTCATCATTAGCGTACTGTTCAGCTAGCACTTCGATATTAGGGATGAAACCTTCTGCTGGCATACCCGTTTGTAATTCGGTTTCATAAGCAATTTGAACCGCTTTGTCGGTATTTACCTTTTTGAGAATTTTTACTGATAAGTCTGATGCAGATAACGAATTAGAAACAGACACACCGCGTCTATTCCTGTCATCACGAGTTAATTTAAACTTCTGATTTAAACCATCTACCGGGCAAGGTGTATCTTTATCAACTACCATCAAATAGCTGCTGACAATCGCACTGGGTATCGTCTGTTTTAAAACGTATTTTTGAAACGCCACGTCTAAAATGTATGGCTTCCACTTTGAATCTAACTTTCCAGATTTGTTTAAAAAGTCTTTATCTTTTTTAGCCGAATATGACTTGGCTTTAACTTCAATGAGCTGATATTCATTGCCTTGTTTAACTAAAATATCAACACGAACAAATAAGTTGCCAAAGCGAATAGCAGGCTCAAAAATGATGACGTTGTCCTGCTTTAACAGCTCATTAGTTTGTTGAACCGATTCTTCATAATCTAAAGAAGTAATGTCATGACCTTCAGGGTAATAGCACTTAGCTAATTCACCCACCTGAAAACCGCCATCAGCTAATGAGGCAAGAAAAGGGTCATCAAGCTTGTTATCCAAGTATTCTTTTTTGCCCGTATAAAACAGTTTAGTTGGACACTCAGTAGCTAACTTAAATCGTGATTTGGTCAAATACCTTGGTTGGCTCATTTTTATACTTCCTTAAATCAAGTCTTTCCATAAGTGTACTTTTAGCTTAGGACACGCAACGTCCCAATTAACCATAAAAATTTGAATATTTACAGTGAAACTACAACTTCTTCATAAAGTTATATGTGACATTCAGCACCATGCATTTGAATACACTTCATGAATCCGTCGTGGTAAGTCATTTTTGATCTCGAATGCTTCACAGGCAGAAGTCCAAAAGAGAAAACTGTATTCGTTATCTTTTTGTTTATCTAATAGTGAAAGTTTGATTTGTTCTATATGAAAATCGTATTCAACTTTACTGTGAATTACGTGATCTCCAGCCCAAATTAAACATAACTCTAAATTAGTCATAGCGACCTCCCAAAACAAAAGATTAGCTGGCTATTGGGACAAAAAGCGTCCTAACTTTTCCGTAGGCTTATTTAAACAGTTAAATTATAAATGAGTGAATCAATGAATCGCGAAACAGTTAATGAAGAACACTTTTTAATTAGCATTGAGCCAAGCACGGTTGCTTCAGCTTATCTGTTAATAGCCCAAACAGGAGTCTTATTCTCTGAAGATTTAAGTTACAGGTTAGCTATTTCAGATATTCAAATTGATAAGGCTAAAAGTCAAAAATCTTATCTATTCTTTAGAGCACAAGCAGAAATACATGACATTTCAGGAAACGACTCAAACTTCGTTGAATCAATAGCCGCTGTTGGTAGCTTGTCTCAAATTTATCACTATTTAGTTACTCAGTTTGAACTGTTTTTGATTCAGAAAGGGTTAAACATAGTAGTATTTCAGGAGGAAAAGGATGCATAAATGCCTCTATATAATACTTGCTCTAAACATTTCTGGCTGTGCAATTACCAACTCTAACTGTGGCTTACCTGCCGATGTATATAGCAAGGTTAAACAATACAACAGAGGCCCAATAAATGGCGCCATTGATGACAATCTCGACGGCAAAATAGACCAATATGAAGCTTTTGGGCATTAGGATTTCGAACAGCTCTCAAGAGTTTTCCAATCAGGCGAACCAGATCAAGAATATATTTGGACGAACATAGATACATGCTACGTATTTAACGTGAATGTAGAAGATTACTTTGAAGATTCTAAACGAGGTATTTTATACCAAACATGCAGAAAATTTACTTATTCAGTGACTAACCCAACAGGCCAAAAACTAGGTTCGGGAGCAGGCCAAGCCTGCCGGAATTTTGCTACCCAAAAGTGGGAAATCTTATGATTTTAATTTAGGTGAACCTGTATGTTCAAGCTTCACAAAGACTTCACCTATAGACTTACCTGCAACTTCAGCCTCATAACCGTAATGTGCAGGTCCAATATCAATTTCTAGCTTAACACCAGATGGCTCCATATCCATTTCAACTTCGGCTTCAGATTTTCGACTTACTAGTCTTAAGTAATTTTCAGTCGCCTCTTCACTAAACTCTATAATTAATAGATTCGCCATAATTCACCCTATCGTTATTTGAGTATTTTCTCAGCAAAAGAGAAAATGCTACTACCCTTAAGCTCCCCAAGCATCAAGCAGCCACCAACAAAAGCCTAATAAAGCAATGTGAGGAGTAAAGAAAAGCAAATAACTCCAC
Source organism: Pseudoalteromonas sp. MQS005 (assembly GCF_001661605.1). NCBI lineage: Bacteria > Pseudomonadati > Pseudomonadota > Gammaproteobacteria > Alteromonadales > Pseudoalteromonadaceae > Pseudoalteromonas > Pseudoalteromonas sp. MQS005. The sequence goes on from NZ_LYRQ01000025.1 coordinate 39,438, forward strand.
CATACTTTCGAAGCTCTATTCGTTATAGCTGTGATGGCTTGTTGTTTTTTGTATTTAGGCGCAGTTTCGTCACTTAATCTTTCGATATAGTTAATATCGATACACTTGATTCGAAGCTCTCGATCCTGCCATTTATCATACCAGCGCTTTGCTCTCAGCAGTGTAATGGTTCCGATAAAAGCACTAACCCAAAATAGAGTATCTCCTCTCATCACTACAATAGAAAACATAACGCCAAGTTTACCCGCACCAATTAGGAAAAAGCCGTTTTGAACACACTCATAAACAGGGTTAAAGCCCCCAATATAGACTTCTTTTGGTTGATACTGCATAAAAGCACTCCTAAATATTTAAATGTTGATCATTGTCAATCTGGGTGTGTCCACATCGTTTAATGTGAAATAATCTAATAAGGTCTTGATTGGAAGTTTTCATTAGTGCATCACCCTTTCTTCAGAAAGTAATGTTGATTGAAATTGCTTGAGTTCATCGACCAGTTTCGTCAGGTCAGACATGACTGCTGAGTCAGCTGCTTTTTGTATACTTGATTCTAAAGCTTCTTGAACTGAGAGGATCAGGCATGAAATAACGTACTTTTCTCTATTAGTATTTAGTTGCCCTAATGAAAGTTGATTAATCACATTTGTAATTTCTGTACTCGTTGAAAAGTCTTGATAAAGCGAGGGTTCACAAAACATTTTCATGACATTTAATAGTTGTTCAGACAGCATAAAAGTTACTCCTCGATTGACATTAGTGGCATTTTAAAAGAATATCGAGACAACACTTGTCCTATAGGGTTTACTCACTTGTATGAAGTCATCGAATTCAGAATTTAGAAACGCGATCGTGCGAAGCATTGGTGTCGGTGAAGATAAGGCAATTAAAATAAAAGATTTAATTGAAAACCGACTGTCTAGCTTTAGAAAAGAAAGCCAAGACTCTTTTGATTCTTTCAAGAAAAACGCATCTCGAATTATCACTTCTATACTAGATGATGAAGGAGAAGGACTCTGTAGAGTAAAAAAGGGAAATGCTTATTTATATTACTGGACCTCACAAAAAGACAAAGATGATGCTGTTGAACAGTTTGAAATGTCAGAAGAAAGAGCGTTTGCATTTGCGTTTATTAAAGAATATCTGCCGGAGCTAATTCCTCCTCATATTTTTTCAGCGTTACAAACTGAATTCAAAAGAGCTGAAGAAGTATTAGACCATTCAGAGCTTACAAAATATTTGTCTAAAATAGATTTCAATCCGATGGGTTATGACATGCATAGCGTATTAGATCACGAGTCAGCCACAATTGAAGAAAGAAAATCTTGGCAGTTTGTATTTGATTGTACATTTGAAGAACAGTGCTTTTCTGCTAATTACCAATCAATTCACAAGAGTTTTGATGCAAAAGAATTAATCTTATCGCCTCAAAGAATTGTACTGTTAAACCAACACTTAAAAGTACTGGCTCATGAGCATAATACTAATACGACGAGATATTTTGAAATAGGCAAATTGCATGATTTAACTGCGTCAAAAGAGCAGTTTATTGAAGTCAAAAAAACAGAATATGAAACAAGAGAAAAGATCTCAGCTATTTGCCATACATGGGTTAAAAGTAATTTTGAAGCCACCTCTATAGCTGATAAAGCGACTTTTACTAAATTAAAGACTGATGACTGTTGGCTAATTGAAATGGAGTTAAGTTTTCCAATTCACTTCAATAGAAAAGAGCCAGATCCTTTCTTTATTGCAAATTATTTAAGTGGATTTTCAGATTCCATCGTTGTTTTGGAGCCTGAATTCTTGCGACGAGAAATGCTGCGAAGAGCCGCTAGCTTAGTGCAAGCCTACACTGTCCAAACCAACTCTGAATTAATAGTATCTGCTAGCCCGAAAGCCATGACTAGAAATTAGTCTTAACTTGAATTTTTTGAACAATTATTACTTGATTCGAATCTACACTTTCGTGAATTTAAGAACTATCAACTTTTAATTGCGAAGGTACATCTGTCAGCCAGAAATAACTAGCCTAAAGATTTACTGACTTAAGGATTCAAACCGTCGAGAAAACATAAGCCCACTCCCCTTATAATTAGCTGAGTTTTGTTATTAAGAATAATGATAACAGTTATTACACTTATGTATTAACTAACTGCTTCTTATGCGTTATATTCCTAGTCAAACTCAATAAATGTGACGATTTCAGCAATGCGACGTTGAATTGTTATTCAAACATTATTAGATAAATAATATATTAAGTGTAGCCTATGTGTATCCATTTTAAATCAAAATCAAAAACCGAAAAAGAAATACCCCTTAAATATCAAAATATTAAACTAATGGTGACACTATGTTATCAAAACGCATAATTCCTTGTTTAGACGTAAAAGACGGCCAAGTCGTTAAAGGCGTTAAATTTAAGGGCCATGAGGTAGTCGGCGATGTTTTAACACTTGCTAAAGCCTACAGTGAAGCCGGTGCCGACGAACTGGTATTTTACGAGATCAGTGCAAGCGTTGAAAAACGATTACTCGATGTAAATTGGGTAGAAAATATTGCCCGCCATATCGATATTCCATTTTGTGTAGCGGGTGGCATTAAATCGGTAGCCGATGCAGCGCGCGTACTTGAACGCGGCGCTGACAAAATCAGCATTAATAGCCCTGCCATTGCTCGTCCTGAGCTTATAAAAGAGTTACACGATGAGTTTGGCAAGCAGTGTGTGGTTGTCGGTATTGATAGCTTTTACGATGAAACAACCGGTGAATACTTAGTGTATCAGCTTACAGGCGATCCTAATGCCTCAAGCCGTACTCGTTATAAAACCCAAGAGTGGGTTCAGCGGGTACAAGACTTAGGCGCTGGCGAAATTGTTTTAAACTGTATGAACCAAGATGGCGTTCGTAATGGTTACGACAACGAGCAACTAAGCAAAATACGCGAGCTATGCGACATTCCTTTAATCGCCTCAGGGGGCGCAGGCACAATGCAAGATTTTGTTGATGTATTTAAACAAAGCAAAGTAGATGGTGCACTCGCAGCCAGCGTTTTTCATAAAAACGTGATTAACATTGGCGAACTAAAACAATTTTTAATAGATAACCAAGTGGCAGCCAGATTATGCTAGTAACGCAAGAAAACCTAACTCAAGTTGATTTCGCAAAAAGCGAGATGATCCCTGCCATTGTTCAAGATGCACGCTCTGGCGTTATTTTAATGCAAGGGTTTATGAATAGCGAAGCACTTGCTGTCACGCTTGAAAGTAATAAGGTGACTTTTTATTCGCGTTCTAAATCGCGTTTATGGACCAAAGGCGAGTCATCAGAAAACTACTTAAACGTGGTCTCTGTGCATACAGATTGCGACTACGATTCAATTTTAGTATTGGCAAATCCAGAAGGGCCAACGTGCCATTTAGGCACGCAAAGCTGTTTTGGCGATGCTGCAAAACCAAGCTTAAGCTTTTTAGCGCAACTTGAAGATGTGATTGTTGCACGTAAAAACGACGATCCAGCTAAAAGCTACACCGCATCTTTATTTGCTGAAGACTTAAGCCGCAGCTGCCAAAAAGTAGGTGAAGAAGGCGTTGAAGTGGCGCTTGCGGCAATGAAACACGACAACAATGAGCTTACTAACGAATCGGCTGACTTGTTGTATCACTTAATTGTGTTACTACAGCGTCAAGGCTTAGAGCTCACCGATGCAGTTGCTTGCCTACAAGGGCGTCATAAGTAAAACCGCCTGTTACTGTGTGCGCCATTTTGTGGCGCACTCAGTATGTTAAAACCATAAATTCATTTTAAATTACACCTTGCGAATAGCATTTACTCCCTCCCTTAGGTATTCTTTAGTTAACGTCCAAGGAATAGCTATTACAAAAGGATAGCGCATTATGAAAACCTATATATCGCTGGTATTAACTGGCCTAATTTTATCTGGCTGTAGCAGTTTAACCACTGAACAAAAAGCTAAACTAGATAACCTAACTCCCTGCGAAAAAATGGATGGGCTGATTGCCGCCTATGACAATCGCTTTGCAGCGTTAAAAGACACCAAAGTAAAAACACCTTATTTAGATGTGTGGAGCGCAAAGTACAACGTATTTGGCAATAACTGCCAAGTAACCAGCTTTAACAATCAAACCGTGACCTATCGCTGTCAAGAAAACTACAAAGACCAACAACAAGCCGTTGCCATGCATCAACAAGCCGTTGAGCTCACTCGCCAATGTCTAACAAAAAATAGCAACTGGTTAGAAACACAAAAAGAGTCGGAAACCTCTCTGCGCACCACCTTTGTACTTGATGATAAATCGCCGGTTATTTCTGTTTATACCAGCAAAACCTTATCAAAAATTAAAACCTGGTCTACCTCGTTAGAAGTAGGAAAGCCCGTCGCCACTAAATAATTACGAGAGAATGTATGCGCCTAACACCCAGTAAACAATCCACTCATTTAAAAACAGACTGTATCGGTGAATGTTATAGAATGAATGGCTACTGTACTGGGTGCGGGCGCACAAGTGACGAAATATTCGACTGGATTATTTTAACCGATGAGCAAAAGCAAGCTATATTGGCCTCCCCTCGTGAAGATGCCAAAAAAGACTAGCTTAAATTTATAACCATTAAGGCGCATTACGTTGTGAAGGGTCACGTTTAAAGTCTTTACTTAATCGCTTAGGGTCTAACGCTTCACGTTGTTTGCTAGCACCTTCTGCCCACCAAATTAATTGATTAAAGGTGCGCGAAAAATAGCTATCCCACGATATTTGCTCTGCCGCATTATTTGCGTCACCACTTTCAATAAACACGTCTTGCGCTTTTGGTACATGGATCATTGCTGATACCGGCAAACAGCCCAGTTCACTTAAAAAGCTGCGCATACCAACAGCAGCGCGCACGCCGCCCCACTGCCCTGCAGAATAGGTAACAATTGCGCTGGGTTTATAGCCAAATAAAGAACTACCAAAGTGGTTTAGCAAATTAGCGAGTGCCGGACTCATCGAATGATTATATTCAGGGCTCACCATAACAAAGCCATCGCTGGCTTTAATTTTTGCTGCTAAATCATCAAGTTGTTTAGGTACCTCAGCCTGCGTATAGGCAAAGTGCGGTTTAAACACAGGGTCTAAATCATAATCGAGCGGATCAATAAGCTCTATTTCATGCTTAGAGTAGTGCTCAAGCAAACAACGCTCACATGCTTTTGCTACTCTCTCCCCTAAACGCGCAGGCTTAGGTGGGCTACTTTTTCTAACCGAACCGAGAAAAATTAAAAATTTCATGTATCTGCACTCCTTTTTGATTACAAAAATAAATACCTCAAAAAAGTTTGAGGTATTTACTGTACAATTTAGGCCTTATCAAGCGCTTGGCTTACATCGGCAATAATATCGTCAATGTTTTCAATACCCACCGATAAACGAATTAAATCGCGGCTAACGCCCGCATTGGCCAGTTCTTCATCATTTAATTGGCGGTGCGTAGTAGATGCTGGATGACACGCCAGCGATTTAGCATCGCCAATATTAACCAAACGTAAAATCATATTGAGGGCATCAATAAAGCGCGTACCGGCTTCAAGGCCACCGGCAATGCCAAAACTTAAAATACCTGACGCTTTACCATTGGTAATTTTTTGGCTCATTTCGTTATATGGGCTTGATTTTAATCCCGCGTAATTAACCCACAGCACCTTAGGGTGGCTCTCTAGGTATTCAGCAATTTTTTGCGCGTTTTCGCAGTGGCGATCCATTCTTAGCCCTAACGTTTCAAGGCCAATTAAAATATCAGAGGCGTTTTTAGGCGCAAGCGCCGCACCGGTATTTCTAAGTGGTACAACGCGACAACGACCTATAAACGCCGCCTCAGCAAACGCATCGGTATACACTACATTATGGTACGACGGATCAGGCTCATTCATCATCGCAAAACGGGTGGCATTGGCTTTCCAGTCAAACTTGCCCGAATCAACAATCATGCCGCCAATAGCGGTTCCATGGCCGTTAATGTATTTAGTGAGTGAGTGCACCACAATGTCGGCACCTAACTCAAATGGACGACACAGATACGGCGTAGCCACGGTGTTATCTACAATTAAAGGCACCCCTTTACTGTGGGCAATTTTCGCAAGGCGAGCAATATCAACAATATTCCCAGCAGGGTTACCAATTGACTCGCAAAAAACCGCACGGGTGTTTTCATCAATCGCGTTTTCAAAGCCGTCAAAATCATCGGCTTTAATCATCCGTGCTTCAATACCTTGGCGCGGCAAGCTGTGAGCAAATAAGTTATAAGTACCGCCATACACTTGGCTGGTGCTCACAATATTAGTGCCCACCTCACATAAACATTGAATTGCATAAGTAATGGCCGCCATACCCGAGGCCACCGCCAGCGCACCAATGCCGCCTTCCATCGCCGCAATACGCTGCTCAAGTACGGCATTGGTTGGGTTCATAATGCGGGTATAAATATTACCAGGGACTTTTAAATCAAATAAATCAGCGCCATGCTGCGTATTATCAAAAGTGTACGAAGAGGTGTTATAAATCGGCACCGCCGCCGACTTAGTGGTGGCTTCAGATTCATAACCATGGTGCAACGCTAAAGACTCAAGTTTCATAATTTATTCCTTCAATATAGTTACATCTAACGTAGCATTTAATGGTTACAAAGTGCACATGAAATATACTAAAGAATGTTAAAGGAATTTGATTGAATGCTGTATCTAGCTAAGTGTTCAAACTACCGTTTGCTCATATATTCAAGAAAATGAGCCAAGCGCGCATGTTATTCCTCTAAGCGTTGCTTAAATACAATAAAAAACTAGTGATAGTAATATGTTAGGTAATTTGTTAAAACTATATAAAATAGAAAAGTGAGCGCAGCGCTGGTATAAATATGCGCGGTGAGCGCACTATTAAATTGTTATGCATAAAAAGGACTCGGCTTGGTAAATATTGAAAGTACAGCAACGATTATCTCAACGCTTTTTGTTTTAATTTTGTTTATGTTTTTTGGTATCAATTTGGGTATGGTTGTTTTAGAAAGAAAAATATCTACTGCCAGCGGGCAAACGTTTGTATCAGGTTTGGCCAAAATGTTAAACAAAACAGAGAACCCTCACAGCTACAAGCAATCCAGGGTTTACTTGGTCGGTAGTGTTGTTTCTCTGTTAGCATTTATGGCTCTTTTAGAGTTTGGCTATGCATAACAATCAAATGTTGGGGACACAAACACGCGGGCTGCTTCGCAGTATAGCCCACGTGTTTGTGCCGCCAAATTAGGGCGTTAGCTTTCTAGGAAGTTCAGATGACATTAAATGACTTAACGGTAAATTTCTCGCACCTTGAACGAGACTCTCTGTTATCTGAATGGGAGTGGTTATTGGATGGAGAATATTTACCTATATTGCTTTCAGCTTCCGGTGATGCATTTGTTCAAAATATAAATAATGGCCAAGTTTGGTGGCTAGACTCAGGAGGCAGTGAGTTCTCACAAGTAGCGGAGACACCTGAAGGCTTCAATGAGTTGTTAGCCGATAAAGAGTTCGTTATAGAATACTTTGCAGTTCAAATGGTAGGTGATTTAATAAAATCAGGTAAATCATTATCACACAACCAAATTTATAGCTTAACAAAACCTTGGCTGTTGGGTGGTGAGTATAAAATTGAAAATATTGAACCAACTGATATTGAGGTTCATTTTTCCCTAACAAGTCAAGTGGCACAACAAGTTGGTGTAAGCGAAAGCTAACAAGGCCGTTAAAAGTACAAGGAAATTTATGAGTCTGTGCCCTCGCTGTGAACATAAATTAGATGTTTTCAGCCTTTCTTTATCTGCATTCCCGTTTTACTTTAAATGTGCCAATTGTCAGACGAGATTGAAACTTATCAGCTCAAAATTATTTTGGGCTATATTTTTATTGTATTCGGCAGTCGTGTTTACATTGATAATGTATATTCCAATTTTTAGCAAATATGGTTTAGGCGTAATATTAGCCATATTAGGCTGGTTCTTTGTTTACTATAAATCGTCACCTTACATACTCAGCAAAGATAACGTTGCACTATATGGTAGTGACTAGCTAAAAACAGCTTTGTTTTATATCTTCCTCTAAAAGCGCAGCGTCTCCTCGCCCTCTTTGTGCATAAATCACTTAAAGACCTTATTACACAAAGAGAAGTGGATGGGAGGCTTCGGGCTACGAGGCGCGAGTAAAATGCTAATGCCCATAAATACGCGATATGAAATCGCTGCTACAAAAGACATTTACTGATAAAAACAATTTTTGCACCACAGAGAATTCCGAGGCGCTTTGCGCTACACAGAGGTGGATTGATATCTTTTAAGCATTTCTCTGTGAACTCTGTGTCCTCGGTGGTAAATGCTTATTTAGGCTTAACTCTGACGCGATATAAAGTCGCTGCTACGAAAGACATTTACTGCTAAAAAGAGTTTTTTCACCACAGAGAATCCCGAGGCGCTTTGCGCTGCACTGAGATGGATTGATATCTTTTAAGCATTTCTCTGTGAACTCTGTGTCCTCGGTGGTAAATGCTTATTTAGGCTTAACTCTGACGCGATATAAAGTCGCTGCTACGAAAGACATTTACTGCTAAAAAGAGTTTTTTCACCACAGAGAATCCCGAGGCGCTTTGCGCTGCACAGAGATGGATTCATATCTTTTAAGTATTTCTCTGTTAACTCTGTGTTCTCGGTGGTAAATACTTATTTAGGCTTAACTCTGACGCGATATAAAATCGCTGCTACTAAAGATACTTACTGCTAAAACAAATTAGCTCCCCCCGCAACCCGAACCTCGTAGCTCTTAGCCCGTAGCTCTTAGCCCGAAGCCCGTAGCCCGTAGCCCGTAGCCCGTACCCTAAGTTAAATTAATCAAAAATGTTTAAACAAAAAAAGGCGTTTCCGGTTAAGGTAAGCGCCTTTTTGTTATTTTAACTGCTTCTTATTTTACGATTTTCATTTCGTCTAATAAGTTTTGTGCGTTATCTACTTTATCCATAACCCACAGCATGTAACGTGAATCCACATGGATTGAGCGATTTAGCTCTGGGTTGTAATCCCAATCACCAATAATGCTTTCGTACACACCGTCAAACAGTAAACCCACCAGCTCAGCTTTACCATTTAGTGTTGGTGAACCTGAGTTACCGCCAGTTGTGTCTACGTTTGATAAAAAGTTAACCGGTACGGTATTCATGCCACCTGTGTAATCACCATAAAGCTTCGCTTTAATTTGCTCTTGCAGCTTTTTAGGCGCATTAAATGGGTCAACATCGGTGTTTTTAGCAAGCAACCCTTCAAGTGAGGTAAACGGCGTGGCCACTAAACCATCTTGCGGAGAATACCCGCCTACCGTGCCGTAAGTTACACGTAATGTGCTGTTTGCATCGGCGTAAACCGGTTTGTTTTGCGCTTTATTAAAGGCAATAATCGCACTCATTAACTCTGGGCGAGCGGCTTGTAACTTACCTGCAAGGGCTTTTGACTTATCTTCCTCAGCTTTCATTACCGTGAATATGGCTTTTGCATACTGCATGAATGGGTCTTGGCTTTGGTTTAATTGGCTAAGCGTTTGCTCAAATAATGAATTACGTACAATTTCGTTATCAAGCGTTGATTTAGCGTACATTTCATCAAGTAATGCACTTTGTTTTGCTTTATCAAACCCATTTTCTAAAGCAAAGGCTTTATCAATTTCACTAAAACGCTCTGCTTTAGGTAATGCTGCATATTGCTCTAAAAAGTGCAGTAATATAGCTTTATCTACGTTTGCGTCAAAGCGACGAGACATACGCTCTAAACCCGATTTAATACGCGGTAAATCACGTTCTTGATAACCCGATTCACGCTCGCTATTTGGCTTTTGTTTTTCATAAGCTAAACGGTATAAACGACGTGCCGTGCTGATCATTTGTGAACGGTGAACATAGCCTACCATACGGTCGCGCTCACTGTGCTCTTGCGATTGTGCAACAAGTGCTGATAACTCATTAAGTACGTTACCGTAGCGCTGTTTACGTTCGCTATCGCTGTTTATCCAGCTTGTAAGTTCTTGTTCAAACTGCTTTTTACGCTCGAACATGGTGCCTTTTTTAAAGCTTTCGATCATCGAGCCATAGTTTTTAATGTAGTTGTTATAACCAGCTATGGTACTTTCGTAAGCAATACGCGCTTTACTGCCATCTTCTGAGTTTTCTTCAATTAATGACACGTATTTAGTATTGTGCATGCGCGCTTTAGGGTAGCTGTCGTTAAATACATAATCGACTTCTGCCGCAATACGGTAACGATTGGTTCGTCCTGGATAGCCAGTAACCATGACAAAATCACCCTCTTGTACGCCTTTAGCACTTACACTTAAGTAAGACTCAGGCACGTACGGTACGTTGTCTTCGCTGTATTCTGCTGGTTTGCCGTCTTTACCTACATAGGCGCGGTAAAAACCAAAATCGCCTGTGTGACGCGGCCACATCCAGTTATCGATATCGCCACCGTATTTACCTACGCCCATAGCAGGTGCATACGCTAAACGTACATCTTTAATTTCCAGCGATTTAATAAGGTAAAACTCTAAACCACCATGAAACGAATATACATTACAACGGTAGCTAGCATCAGCTTCACACTCTGCAACGAGGGCTTTTTGATTTTTTTCTAACGCATCGTAGCGTGCTTTTGCACTTAGCTCGTTAGTGCCGCTAATTACTTTATCAGTCACGTTGGTCACTGTTTCTGTAACGTACACACGTGAACCTGGCGCAGCAGGTAAATCTTCAGCCGGTGTTTTTGCTAAAAAGCCGTTTTCAAGTATGTTGTTTTCAGGCGTTGAATTATATTGCACTGAGCCATAAATACAGTGATGGTTAGTAACAACTAAGCCCTTTGGCGAAACAAACGAGGCTGTACATCCGCCTAAGCTAATAACCGCATTCATTGGAAATTCGGTTAATTTTGAAATTGAATCAACACTGATTTCAAGGCCTTTGGCTTTTAAAATTGATTCCAGCTCTGGTAGCTGATGAGGTTGCCACATACCTTCATCGGCATTGGCCGCAGAAGAAAGTGCCAGTGAACAGGTTGCTACCAAAGTGGCAACAAGAGGTTTTAAACGCATTATAGAATCCCTTTTATTATTGAACCTGCAGATTACTCATTAAGTATGAGTAAGGTCAACTGCGCTGAGATAAATTGTTACAATATAGCGCCCAATAAACAAAAAAGGAGCTCAGGGTTTGTACCCTAAGCTCCTTTTTAAACAATATGATATACGATGTTAGTCGTCTTTTTTCACATCATTTGGATGCGCTACACCCATCCATGCTTTAAATAATGCTTTTTGCTCATCAGTTGCATTTTTATTCGCAACCACTTTTTTAGGTTTTTCGAAGTCTTCAGACAACACAAGCTCAGTCGACATTAATGCATCACGACGAATAAAATCAACAGTAACTTTGTCGCCTGCTTTAAAGGTTTCTAGGCTGGCTGTTAAGTCTTTACCTACATGCTTTTTATTAATAGCGACGAGTTTATCGTCGGTGGTTAAGCCGCCTTGCCATGCTGCACCATCGCGGCGTACATGGGTAAGCGTAAGTAACTCGCCAGTATTTTTAGTAAATGCATCTAAGCTTGGTGTGGCCTTGGCTTTTTCTGGTAACTCTAAGCTTAAACCTACTTTTGCTAGCAGTGCATCAAAATCAAGGTTGGCTGGTGAGCTAACATTTGCCTGCCACCACGCGCTGTAATCACGCCCTGATAGTTGTTTTAAAATAGCCAGTACGTCTTGCTCAGTAAACCCTGCCGGTAATTTATGCTGTTTATAAAGCGCTTTATGTACATCTCTGTAGCTAATTTTACCTTGGCTATTTTCAAGTAGGTCGATATCTAACGCCATCGACAATAATGAACCTTCAAGGTAAATATTAGTGCTGTAGTTACGTGCGTGATCGCCGCCTTGGTTTATCCATTTATCAAAACTGGTTTCGCTGGCACTTTGTACTTCACGCCCAGGGGTAGTGAGGTGGCGGTTAATGGTTTTGCTTAATACTTTAAAAAACTCATCGTTAGTTTGAATACCCGAACGCACTAATAAATGATCTTCAAAATAGCTGGTAGAGCCCTCTGCTATCCATAGCAATTTTGAATAATTAATATTAGTGTAGTCATATGGCGCAAGCCCTTTAGGACGGTACGCTTTTACATTCCAAGTATGAATAAACTCATGAGCTGCAGTACTTATAAAACCTAAATAGTCTTCACGTTTAGCAAAGCGGTCGCGTGGGCGCTGAATAATCGTTGAGTTTAAGTGCTCAGTTGCCCCGCTTGCGCCTGATGTAGCATGTACCATAAATACATAACGTTCATAAGGGTAGCTGTCCCAAATCACATTGCCGGTAGCCACTAGCTTTTTCAAATCGGTTAGCATCAGTTCAATATCGTAATTGCCCTCACCCCATACCACCAGTTCGTACTCACGACCATCAACTTCAAAAGTGCGTAGCTCGTTAATACCGGTTTCGATTGGCGAATCAACTAATACATCGTAGTCACTGGCTTTAAAGCTGTGCTTATTTTTATAATTTTCCATGCCTGACACAGAGCGCCATGCTTTAGGGACGTTTAATTCAACCGTTACTGGCTCTTGGCGAAATGATTCGCTAAACATAAAAAAGCCTGACGCATCAATAAAGGCATGGCTGTCGTCAATATGGCGGGCGCGCTTACCTAGCTCATTGGCATACACTTGGTAATCTATATTTACTTCAGTGGGTTCATTTAAATGAACGCGCCATGTGCTGTGGTCAATCTTTTCCCACTTTAATGCATTACCTTCATCATCACTGACTTTAAAGTAGCGAACGCCATTGGCAAGATTTAAAATTTCATAACGACCAGTGCGCCATGCTGGAAGTTTCACATCTAAGAAAGACTGCGCCGTTTTAGGAAATTCTACGTTCACATCACCTAAATGATGCTCTGGCTGAGAAATGTTTAAAGCGTAATTAACGTCGGCAAATACCGGTGCTGAACAGGCAGCTAAAATTGATAAGGCAAGTAGCTTTTTCATAAAGGCTCTTTTTTATATAACGTATTGTTGTGCCAAGGTTAACAAGACCCATTTTAAAAGTGAATTAAAAGCGATAAATACACTTATATTTAAGATCGTTCGTATTTTGTTGCTAAAAACATTAAGTTTTTGATCTCATACCTACTATTAATATGTTTTTGTTGTAAACTAAACCAATAAAGGTATTAAAATAATGGTGTGTAGGTGTCTAGGAGCTCCAATACGGTGGAACAAAAACTAAAACAAGCAATTGACAGTAGAAAAGTAATAGAAAGCGCTCGTAAACATCAAGTTGACACCCTTTCTAACTTTGCGGCTAAGTTATCTTTAAGCTGTAAAGGACTTGATATTGAGCTTGATAACCGCCTAGCAAAGTTCCGTAGCGCATTAAACAAAGGAATGGATTTTGAAGACTTCTCTCCTTTGGTAGATGATATTTTGGCCTTGCTAAAAAATCAGGAAGCGATTCAACTAGCGCATCAACGTGATCTTCTCACCAGCGTACAAAATGCAGGAAAACAGTTACAACAAACGAAAGGCCTGCCTGACGAAACCCGCAGAACGCTGCGTCATTTATTAGATAACCAACTTGACGATATACAATCGGTGCATGGGTTTATCCCAATATTAAACCAATTGATCACCTTTTATCATCAAGCTTTAATTGCTAAAAGCAATAATACCTTTGAACCACCCAATCTAAGTGTGCTCACTGAAAAGCTGTTTAAATTAGTTAGTGAGCTCGTACTAGAAGAAGAAGCCAACGAATCACTGTATTTAATAAAAAAACGCATTGCTAAAAATAAAGCCGTTGACCAGCTACTTGATGCCGCAATAGATGTGATTACTTTAATTGTTAAAAGTATTCACGTTGAACGTGAATCAGCGCAAAGCTTTTTAGCTTCATTAAACCAAACACTTGAAGAGCTGCATCGGTCATTGGTATCAACCAGTGAACACTCTGAATCAATGAATGTTGAATTTGACTCAATAAATCAACGCATTGGTGAAAAGCTAGAAAGTTTAAATACACAAACAAAAAATGCGACCTCAATCACAGCGTTAAAGCAGCTAGTTGAAAACGAGTTACGCTCACTCAGTGCAGATATTTTAGAAAAAGAGCAACTCGAACAAAAAGATCGCAGAATTTTAGTTGCCAGCTTTACGCAAATAAATGAAAGAATTAATAGCTTAGAAAACAAAGTCAGTAACTATAAAAAACGTTTAAATGAGCAACGATTTAAAAGCTTACTCGACAGCCTGACAAAACTGCCTAATCGCGCGGCATTTGATGAGCGTTACAACCACGAAATTAATTTATTTAACGAACAACCGTCAGACATAACGCTAGTTGTTATAGACGTCGACCATTTTAAATCAATCAACGATCGATTTGGCCATACTGCGGGCGATATTACTTTACAAGTTATTGCCAAAGCGCTGCAAAAGTCGATTAGGCAATCAGATTTTATTGCACGCTATGGCGGCGAAGAGTTTGTGCTATTAATGCCACGCACTTCACTTGAAAACGCGACAGCGCACCTCAATAAATTAAGACAGTCTATTAAAAAGATACCGTTTAAATTTAAAGACAAACAAATTGAAATTACTGTTTCGCTAGGCGCAACCCAATTTAAAGAGGGTGATACCCCTCTAAAAGCATTTGATAGAGCCGATCAAGCTTTATACGATGCTAAAAATTCAGGCCGGGATCGTCTGTGCATTAGTAAATAGTGTTATGCATTTCTACCTTTGAGTACAAGGCATAATTACGCAGTAAATTTACCCAAGAAGTATCAAGGAGAATGCCGATGCTAATACAGTTAAACCCAACAGGGGTATTAGATTTATTATCGCAGCTAGAAGTAGACCTACTAGAACAGTCATCAACAAGCGAACGCTACAGGTTATTCAGAAATTGTGTTTTAGCTGTGCTTAATGTAGGCAGCCATACCGATGTAAGTAACGATATATACGAAAAACATAAAGACTTTGATATTCGTTTAGTAAGCCGTGAACGCGGTATTAAAATTGAATTAGAGAACCCGCCGCAAACGGCCTTCGTTGACGGCCACATAGTCACCGGCATACATGAGCACATATTTTCGGTTATTCGCGATATCTTATTTATTTGCCAAAAGTATGAAAAAAATCTCCAAGAAACTAAAGCCATTACCCACATGGTTTTTGACATGCTTAGAAATGCCGACGCTCTTAAAGTAAATAGTGAACCTAACATGATTGTATGTTGGGGCGGCCACTCTATTAACGAAATAGAATATAAATACACTAAACAAGTAGGTTACGAATTAGGCTTACGCGGGTTAAATATTTGTACTGGCTGTGGGCCTGGTGCAATGAAAGGCCCGATGAAAGGCGCCACTATTGGTCATGCCAAACAACGTATAACTAACAACCGTTATTTAGGTTTAACTGAGCCCAGCATTATTGCAGCTGAGCCACCTAACCCGATTGTGAATGAACTGGTTATTTTACCCGATATTGAAAAGCGACTTGAGGCCTTTGTTCGCACCGCTCATGCCATTATTATTTTTCCTGGTGGTGCAGGCACAGCTGAAGAACTATTGTATCTATTAGGCATTTTGTTGCACCCTGAAAACGAAAAGCAATGTTTACCTGTTATTCTTACCGGTCCAAAACAAAGTGAAGCTTACTTTGAGGAGCTGTGTCAATTCATTCAAATGACTTTAGGCGATGCAGCCCTAGATAAATTTGAAGTGATTATTGATGATCCTCAATTAGTAAGCCAAAAGTTAAAGTCGGCAATGAATGGTGTACGCGAATACCGTAAAAGCCAAGGGGATGCATATTACTTTAACTGGACCTTGAAAATAGACAGTGATTTTCAGCAACCTTTTTACCCCTCTCATGAGGCCATGGCTTCGCTTGATTTACACCTTGATCAACCCAAACAACAGTTAGCGGCTAATTTACGCCGTGCGTTTTCGGGAATAGTGGCGGGAAATGTAAAAGAAGAAGGTTTAAATGCGATTAAAAAAGACGGCCCATATGTCCTCAGTGGCGAGCCTGATTTAATGAAAGCAATGGACACACTTTTACAAGCGTTTGTAGAACAAGGTAGAATGAAGCTCCCTGGCAGTAAGTATATTCCTTGTTATACAATAAAAGCGTGAGTTTATAATTGAATCCCCATTTACTTCTTATTGATGCGCTTAATTTAATTAGGCGCATCTATGCTGTTGATGCTAACCAAACGCATCACAGCGACGAACATATGTTAAAAGCATGCTGCGCTCGAGTAGCACATGCCTGCAAAAAACTCATAACAACCACTAATGCAACCCATGCAATTGCTGTATTTGATGGCGATAAAAGTTGGCGCTATCACTTTTACAAAGATTACAAACATTCGCGCGCCCCGATGCCACAAACGTTAAAAGAAGCCTTGCCACATTTTAAAGCGGCCATTGAAGAAACCGGCATTGTGGTATTTGAGCCGACTAACGATGAAGCCGATGATATTATTGCAACATTAGCCCATAAAGCCGCCAACAATCAGATAAATAACACTATTGTCTCTACCGATAAAGGGTTTTTACCGCATTTAAATGAGCAAATTGAAGTTTATGATTACTTTAAAAAACAACAGCTCACACAGCAGCATATCCAAGAACGTTTTGGCGTGGCACAACACAAACTCATAGACTTTTGGGCCCTGGCAGGAGACAAAACCAATGACATTCCAGGTGTTAAAGGCATTGGTGTTAAATCGGCACAACAATTGGTGAATCAGTACAACACTCTCGAAGAGGCATTAAGCGATGAATCATTAAGTGCGCGCTTACAAAAAAAGCTTGCTGATGATATGGATATGTTTGTTATTTCTAAACAACTGGTGAGTTTGCGTACTGATATCCACTTAGGCTTTAGTTTAAAGCAGTTAAGGCTTAATTAGTCGCAAGTTAATGGCACTGAACGATCGCAATACGTATACTAGTAATAGTTATATTGGTCTGGGTAGGCAATGTTTAAAAAGTTTTTTAGGTATTTGATATTGGGATTAGGTTTATATGCACTGATAGCCACGTCGGTTATTATGTTTTATAAAGACGATCCACAAGCAATGATTTGGCAAGACCGCGAAGCATTCAATAAACGCTATATTGAAAAACTGCGCTTAGAAGATGCTTTTACGCTAAACGCTGTGCTTGAATATTTAGGCAGCCCAGATTTAACCTACGCCAAGCGCGATGGTGAACAGGTGTGGCAAGTTATATTTTATCGTACACAACATAAAACCTCGGATGGCATTACCACCATGGATGAATGTACCGGGTTATTATTTAAAAACGGCCAACTAATAATGTGGGGCCCAAGTGCTTATGAAAAATACCTTGAGCAAAATGATGGAACAATTTAATGGAAGCACCACTGTCGGGTAACCTAAAAAAGCTACTCGAAAGCACACAGTTGCTTTTAGGTTCACATAATAATAAAAACCAGTGGCATACTTTTTACCCGATTGTTTGTAAACTTGCAGAACAATACGCAGCGTTATATAAACAAAACCCAGCGGCGTTACAAGCTCAGCTCAATTTGTATAAAACACACTATAGCTTTGCAACCAATTTAGTGGTTAATCAATGTGTTTTAACTTGTGCATTAAGTGCTAGCCAAAATTACGATAAACACTTAACAGAGCTTTATATCAGTGCCTCATTGGTGGAACACCTTTGTGTTGCTAATCAGTTGAATAAACTAGCCCAGCAGCAAGCATTTACTAATACCGACACTAAAATGTGGCAGTTACGCCATAAACTCGCTGCCAAAGTGATATTGACATCACAACAACCAGCACATCAAATTGCCCATATTTTAGCTAAACTAGCCAAATACAAACACGCATTATTAAACACGCCTAAAGTCATGCTTTATGACGGAGCCAGTGTATTGGTTGCTTTGGCAAATATTTTGGCGCTTAACGTAACCTGCAACGCAAAACAGCAGCATATTAGTTTTTATAAAGCAGTAGCTGATTTGTACATAAGAACCCCCAACTCATTTGCACAGGGACTATTAAAAGACTTAGTGGCACACGTTGGACAATATGTACCAGGTAGCCAAGTGGTTTATGCTGACCAAACAATGATTTATTTGGCTACAGATTCGGCAGGCCGTCATATTATCGTTAATAATGCCAATACAAAAATGGCCTGGTATCGAATAAAAGCATCATTAGAGGATGGCTCAAAGGCATGGCCGTGTAATGACGATCGCTTGTTTTTAAAAGTTTGGGACAGTGAATACCTGCATATTGTTCATAAGAGTGACAATACACAGTCCTCTTTGTACGAATTAGTTAAACAAATAAAAAACCAACAAGAGTACAGTTACAAAGCATTAAATACATTACTTACCCCTTATCCTAATGTTATAAAATCAGTGTGCCATGCAGTAAAACAGTATAATAAAGAGCTGCAACCGGCAAAAGATTTAAGGCATAGCTTGTCTATGGTCGGTTACGATAAGGCCCCTGCGATTATTCAAGGCATGGTTTTCGAGCAGTTAGTAAATAGTATTGCCCATCCTTTACATACATTTTTGTGTACCCGCATGGGTTGTTTAGTCAACATTGTAGAGCTGTTAGTAAAACACGATAAAAATTTGCAAAGTGAACGCATTAGTTTGAGCCTATATGCCTATTTATATTATCTATTAATTAATTACAGCCCAGAAGTTTCTAGAAAAATCACCCTAGACCAAACACCGAATAAATCCTTAGATACGCCAATATGCACATTTTTTGGCATAAACAATGTTGATACCCCTCATTTAACTAATGAGCTTAATGAATTACTTAGTAGCGACCCTTGGGCAATAGCGTTATTAAAAGCTGAAACATTGCCTAAAAAGCAGCTCGATGATAGCGCTAAGTTGTGGGCAGCTTTGAAAGTTGTAGCCCAGCGCGTACTTAAACCTAACCAGCCATTAACAGCATGGCAACAGCAGATATTAAATCAACAACTCACCCGCCATGGCTGGAAAAGTGAGGCCATTTTTTATCAATCCCTGCAGCAATTAGGTCTGCACAATAGTATTTAGCTAACTTATTATCACTATAAATTAAAGTTATACCCTGTATTTGCAGTATAAACTGGCAAAATGTTCAATAAATTGGTATAAATGCCGGCTTAAATTTAGCACCCCTGTCATATAAGTAGTCTAAACTCTGTGAGTATTTTTTATTTATGTGTGTATCCAAATCTTTAAAGGAAAAGTTCATGGCCAAACAAACCATAACAGTGATCAAAGGCGACGGCATCGGCCCAAGCATTATCGACTCAGCACTTGAAATACTAAAAGCCGCAGGATGCGATTTTGATTATGAATTTGTTGACGCTGGCCTCGCTGCGCTTGAAAAAACGGGCGAATTGCTTCCACAAGAAACAATTGACACGATTGCTAAAAATAAAATCACTTTAAAAGGTCCATTAACGACCCCTGTAGGCGAAGGCTTTACATCAATCAATGTAACACTTCGTAAGCAGTTTGGTTTATACGCTAATGTTCGTCCTGTGAAGTCGTTCGCAGGTACTAAAGCACGTTACGATGACATTGATATTATTACTGTTCGTGAAAATACCCAAGGTATGTATTCAGGTGCAGGTCAAGTAGTGAGTGCTGATGGCAACGAAGCTGAGGCAATGTCTGTGATCACGCGTGAAGGCGCTGAAAAAATCGTTACTTTTGCATACGAGCTAGCTGTACGCGAAGGCCGCAAAAAAGTAACCGCTGTTCATAAAGCAAATATTTTAAAATCAACATCGGGTTTGTTCTTAAAAGTTGCTCGTGAAGTGGCTGAACGTTACCCTGAGATTGAATCAACTGAAATGATTGTTGATGCAACCTGTATGAAACTAGTAATGACACCGGAAGAGTTTGACGTAATTGTAACGACTAACCTATTCGGCGATATTTTATCTGATTTATGTGCTGGTTTAGTTGGTGGTTTAGGCATGGCGCCTGGTGCTAACATTGGTGAAGATGCGGCTATCTTTGAAGCTGTTCACGGTAGCGCACCTGATATTGCAGGTAAAAACCTAGCAAACCCTACGTCAGTTATTTTAGCGTCTATTCAAATGCTAGAGCATTTAAATATGGGCGATACGGCAGAGCGCATTCGTAGCGCAGTGGCAGATGTAATTAAATCAGGCGACCGTACTACTCGCGATTTAGGCGGCAGCCATGGTACAACTGACTTCACTCAGTCGGTAATCGACCGTCTGTAACAGTATAATTGAATTATAAAGCCAACATCTGTTGGCTTTTTTTATGCCTGCTCAAAACCGCTTGTATCACTTTAATGTAATTAATGTGTATTTAAGCTCCCTACTCCTTAAAATTAAAAATGCATAATTTCTGCTTTTAAAGTGAGAATATTTCATAACAATTAGAATTTAAGATTAAAAAAGATATAAAAGTGAATTTTTAATCCAAAAA
>NZ_LYRQ01000026.1:0-59129 GCF_001661605.1 Pseudoalteromonas sp. MQS005
AATCCTGCATTTTGCATAAAAAAAGCGCACCTAAATGGTGCGCCTTTTTGTTTTATATATTATTTATTTTTTTAAGTTCATGTTTTTATTATTAATTAAAAAATGGCACAAAGGTTGGATTGTATAGAGGAAATACAATAACAAGCTAGCGTCCTAAGGGGGCCTTTGTGAAAATGATCAGTGCAATAATAAAGCCATTCAAACTAGATGATGTGCGTGAAGCACTCGCTGATTTAGGCATCGAAGGAATGACAGTGGTTGACGTTAAGGGATTTGGACGTCAAAGAGGGCATACTGAGTTATACCGTGGTGCTGAATATCAGGTTGACTTTATACCTAAAATTAAACTTGAAATTGCTACTCGTAGTGAAAATTGCCAACGCGTTGTAGAAACCATTACCAAAGTCGCTGGAACGGGCAAAATTGGTGACGGCAAAATTTTTGTTTACGACCTAGACCAAATCGTCCGTATTCGTACTGGCGAGCTTGATGATGATGCAATTTAAGGGGGCAACATGGAAAATACAATTATAGAGCTGAAATTTTCGCTCGATACGTTTTACTTTTTAATGTCTGGTATCTTAGTCATGTGGATGGCAGCCGGTTTTGCAATGTTAGAAGCGGGTTTAGTGCGCTCTAAAAATACCACAGAAATTCTAACTAAAAATATCGCGCTTTATTCTATCGCGTGTACTATGTTTTTGTTGATAGGCTACAACATTATGTACGTAGATAATGTTGAAGGCGGCGTTATTCCTTCGTTTGGTGGGCTAATAGGTAGCCAAGCGGCAGATGCTAATCATTCACTAGAATCTGACTTTTTCTTCCAAGTAGTGTTTGTTGCAACGGCCATGTCTATTGTATCTGGCGCCGTAGCAGAGCGTATGAAGTTATGGGCTTTCTTAGTGTTTACAGTAGTACTTACAGGATTAATTTACCCAATTGAAGGTTACTGGACATGGGGTGGCGGCTTCTTATCTGAATTAGGCTTTGTTGATTTTGCAGGCTCTGCCATTGTCCATGCAACGGGTGCGGCTGCAGCGCTTGCGGGTGTAATTCTACTGGGTGCACGTAAAGGTAAATATGGTAAAAATGGTGAAATTTACCCAATTCCAGGTTCAAATTTGCCGCTTGCTACATTAGGCACATTCATTTTATGGATGGGTTGGTTTGGCTTTAACGGCGGATCACAGTTATTAATTTCAGATAAAGAAAACGCAACAGCGGTAGGTCAAATATTACTTAATACCAACGCTGCTGCAGCTATGGGCGCAATTTCAGCCTTGTTCTTATGTAAACTGTTATGGGGCAAAGCTGATTTAACCATGGTACTTAATGGTGCACTTGCAGGCTTAGTGGTTATTACTGCAGACCCATTATCACCATCACCACTAATGGCGTGTTTATTTGGCTTACTAGGTGGCTCATTAGTGATACTTAGTATTGTCGCACTGGACAAAGCGAAGATAGATGATCCCGTGGGTGCTATTTCTGTTCATGGTGTGTGTGGCATCCTAGGTGTCGTGCTAGTACCTGTTACTAATGCTGAGGCTAGCATTGTTAATCAGTTGATTGGCCTACTATGTATTATTGGTTTTGTGTTTATTGCTTCATTCATTGTATGGGCAATCCTCAAGCAAACCATGGGTATTCGTGTTACCGAAGAAGAAGAGTTAAACGGTATGGATCAACACGATTGTGGTATTGATGCTTATCCAGAGTTTGTATCAGTTAGAAGTAATTAATTAAAAGTATTGTGTGTTCAATCAAAGCCCGACTCTGTTAGGGCTTTTTTGATTTCAGGGGAGGTTAATTTTTCAGGTGCTAGAGTAATGTGATAAGCTCCTCGCGTTAAATTAACCTTCGGAATATATTACACTTAAATGGCTGAAAAAAAGAAAACATCGACCAGTAAACCCTCGACTAAGCGCGCTACTAAGTCATCTGCGCGAAAAAGTGCGACTAAAAAAACTTCAAGTACCACAAAACGGCCACTTTTTAAAACGTTGTTTTCTATTTTTTGGAAACTGAGTCTGGCGACGTTTATCGCCATTGCACTTTATTTTATTTACCTTGATGCAAAAATAACTCGCCAGTTTGAAGGTAATAAATGGCAACTTCCGGCACAAGTGTATGCTCGCTCAATGACGTTTTTTCCAGGCCAGTTTTTATCAGAGCAAGAAGTATTATGGGAGCTTAAGCGCTTAAACTACACGCCAGTTAATCGCTTAAGCCGGACTGGGCAGTATATTAAAACAGCCAATAGTATTAAGATTTTTCGTCGTGACTTTGAATTTTATGATGGTTTAGAGAGCGCTCATGTTATTGAGTTGCGTTTCTCTGGAGAGAAGGTAGCCAGTATTAAAGATAAGTTTGGCCGTCGCTTAAACACTGCCAGATTAGAGCCTGTACAAATAGCCCGTATTGGTAATGACTCAAAACAAGATAGAGAGTTTGTACCATTAGATAAATTTCCTGACATGCTTAAAAATACCTTATTAGTAGTTGAAGACCGCGATTTTTATGATCATCATGGTGTATCGGTATTTTCAATTTTACGCGCTTTGTATACCAATATTCGCGCAGGGCGCACCGTGCAAGGGGGGAGTACATTAACCCAGCAGCTGGCTAAAAATATTTACCTCACCCGTGAGCGTTCGTTAGTGCGTAAAATTAATGAAGCCTTTATTGCGCTTATTCTTGATTACCGTTACTCAAAAGATCAGATTCTCGAAGCCTATTTAAACGAAGTGTACTTAGGTCAGTCATACAACCAAGGAGTACATGGAATGGGGCTGGCCGCCGAGTTTTACTTTGCCAAACCTGTTGATGAACTCGAGTACGACCAAATTGCCTTGCTGGTGGCTATGGTTAAAGGCCCATCTTATTACAATCCTAGACGTTACAAAGAACGTGCGATGGATCGTCGTGACCTAGTGCTGCGTTTAATGGTCGATAACAAACTTATTTCTACTAAAGAGTATAGAGCCTCGTTAAAGCGCGCAATTGATATTGCACCAATGAAAGCCAGCTTGCAAAAGTCTTATCCAGGTTACTTAGAGTTGGTTAATCGCGAGCTTAAACAGCTACTACCCGATCAAGACGTATTGGATGCGGGTGTGCGTGTATTTACCTACTTTGATTTACAAAAACAAACCGCGATGGAAGAGTCGATTCAGGCCAGTTTACCTTATTTAGAAAGACGTCCAAATACCAAAGAGTTAGAAGCGGCGATGATCTCCGTTAATGTTGAAAAAGCCGGTGTATCAGCGTTAGTCGCTGGACGTGATGTACGCTACTCAGGATTTAACCGCGTGCTCGATACCAAACGAAATATTGGCTCATTAGTTAAACCTGCAGTGTATTTAAGTGCACTGCAGCTTCCTCATTATAACTTAGCGACGTTACTTGATGACTCGCCTGTTCAAGTCACCAACGAGGAGGGTAACGTATGGCAGCCAGAAAACTTTGATCATCAATACCGTGGTGCCATGCCTCTTTATAAAGCATTTAGCCACAGTATTAATATACCGGCAGTTAACTTAGGGCTTGATGTAGGCGTGGATAAAGTGGCTAACACGCTCAGGGGATTAGGAGCTAAAGGCTATATTAATGAATACCCATCGTTATTATTAGGGGCTATTGAAATGTCGAGCTTTGAAGTGGCACAGCTTTATACTACGATTGCAGCAGACGGTGAATACAGAGAGCTGACGTCTATTTCTGCGTTAACCGACTCTGTTGGTAAAGTACTTTATAAGCACAAAGTAATTAACGAGCAACGCTTTGATAAAGATGCCATGTACATGACCAAATATGCTATGAAGCGAGTAACTAAAGATGGCACCGCTAAGCGCTTAAACTTACATTTTCCGTCAATCCAGTTGGCAGGTAAAACAGGCACCAGTAATGAATTACGCGACAGCTGGTTTGCTGGATTTGATCAAAATACAGTAACGGTTGCATGGATAGGCCGTGACGATAATAAAAGCACCGGCTTAACCGGCAGTGTTGGCGCGCTTGAAACCTATATTCGTTATTTAAAACCGCTAAACCCGCAAGCAATTGCCGATACCCGTCCGCCTTCAATTAGGTGGGCATTTGTAAACGAGCAAACTGGGAAGCAAGCACCACCGGGCTGTGGCAAAGTGATTCAACTGCCACTTAGAGCCAGTGAGTTTAAACCAAGACCAGAATGTATTCGTTAAATAGTAAAAACAAAAAAAGCCCGAAAGGGCTTTTTTTATGGGTAAGCGTTTTTAAAAACTAAACGTTATAGCTTAGCAAAAGCGCGCTCTGCTGCTTCAATCGTTGCTTGAACTTCTTGCTCTGTGTGCGCAGCACACACAAAACCAGCTTCAAACGCTGAAGGCGCTAAATAAACCCCTTCTTCAAGCATTAAGTGGAAGAACTTTTTAAAGCGCTCTAAATCACATTCAGTGGCTTGTTTGTAAGTAGTTACTTTTTCTGCATCGGTGAAGAAAAAGCCATACATACCGCCAGCGTAGTTAGTCGTTAAGGCAATACCTGCTTTTTTAGCTGCGGCTTCAAAGCCTTCACAAATCGCTTTACTAATGGCTTCTAACTTATCATGCACGCCAGGAGCGCTTAGTAGTTCAAGTGATTTTAAGCCTGCTGCCATCGCAATAGGGTTACCTGAAAGTGTACCCGCTTGATAAACAGGGCCTACAGGAGCTATGTAATCCATGATTTCTGTTTTACCACCAAACGCGCCTACTGGCATGCCACCACCAATTACTTTACCTAAACAGGTTAAGTCTGGTTTGATGTTGTAATACGCTTGAGCGCCACCAAGGGCGACACGAAAACCTGTCATTACTTCATCAAAAATAAGCACGGATTGATACTGATCACATACTTCACGCAGACCTTCTAAAAAGCCGGGCACTGGTGGAATACAGTTCATGTTACCGGCAACTGGTTCAACAATAATACACGCGATTTCATCGGCGTACTTGGCAAAAATCGCTTTCACTTCTTCAATATTGTTAAACGAAACGGTGAGTGTGTGCTTAGCTAAATCTTCAGGAATACCTGGAGAGTTAGGTACACCCATAGTTAATGCGCCAGAGCCGGCTTTTACTAGTAATGAGTCTGCATGGCCGTGGTAACACCCTTCAAATTTTAAGATTTTGTCACGACCAGTAAAACCACGGGCTAAACGAATTGCACTCATTGTTGCTTCAGTACCAGAGCTCACCATGCGTACTTTTTCGATTGATGGTACTAGCTCTTTTACTTTTTCAGCCATTAAAATTTCAGCTTCAGTAGGCGCTCCGTAGCTTAAACCATTTTCTACCGCGTCATGCACTGCTTGTTTAATTTCAGGGTGATTGTGGCCCATAATCATTGGACCCCAAGAGCCTACATAATCGATGTAACGGTTGCCATCAGCATCAAATGTAAACGCGCCCTGTGCTTTAGTAATAAACAGCGGAGTACCACCTACACCATTAAATGCACGCACTGGCGAATTTACTCCACCAGGAATAGAGTCTTGAGCTCGTTTAAATAAGTCTTGGCTAATTGTCATGAAAAATCCTATTGTTTTATCACTTTAAAATTAAAGCTTAGCTGTCGCGTTTGCGGCTAAACCAAGGAACGCTTACTTCATACTGCTCGACTTTGTTTTCTACGTCGAGGGTTAAAGCAAACAGTGCCATACGAATGAGTACGCCATTTTGTACTTGGCGGAATATCGCTAGATTGTCGTTAGCATTTAAGTCGTTATCAAGTTCGTTTGCCTCTAGGCGACTATCGCGAGGAAGCGGGTGCATTAATACTGAATTAGGTTTGCAATGAGTATTATAAATAGACTGGCTAATTCTAAATCCACCACGATACTTATTAGCTTCTTCTTGTGATGGAAAACGCTCTTCTTGGATTCGTGTTTGATAAACGATATCGGCTGCTAAGTTACCTTCCATTTTATCTACCAGTTCAATTTTATGACCGGCATTTTCAATCGCAGATAAAATTGAGTCAGGCATTTGCAAGCCATTAGGGGCAACCATCGAAAACTTAATGTCTTTGTAATGGCACAGTAACTTAGAGAGTGAGTGAACAGTACGGCCATATTTTAAATCGCCGACTAGCGCAATATGCATACCATCGATATTTTGATCGAAGCGGTTAAGTTCACGCTCAATAGTTAATAAATCAAGCAATGCTTGGGTAGGGTGCTCATTGGGTCCGTCACCACCGTTTATTACTGGTACGCTGCAACCTGTTGCAAATTCAGCTACCGAGCCTGAGTCAGGATGGCGCATAGCAACAGCATCAGCATAAGCTGAAATAACTCGTGCGGTATCATAAAGTGATTCGCCCTTAGCAAGCGCAGAGCTTTGCATGCCGGTGGTTTCACGAACTAGTCCACCGAGTAAGTTAAACGCAGTGCCAAAACTAACACGAGTACGTGTACTGGGTTCAAAAAACAGATTTGCTAAAATAGCGCCTTCAAGCACGTTGGTCCGCTTTTGTTTTTTAGCGTATGGCTCCATTTTTTTTGCCACAGCAAATATGCGTTCAATACAGTCTCGGTCGAGTTGATTAACAGAGAGTATATTTTCACCTTGGAAACTGAACATGGGGTTATTCCTAGTTATTCAAAAAGGCGCGATAATCCACAAAGGAGCACGCAATCGCGCGTATTATACAAACTTAGTATGCGACTTGGCAGCGTAATTTATAAGCCTTTGCTAAAAGCTTGGCTTAATAATCGCCAAAGCGACAATAACGAGTAGCGCTAAAACAGGTAGCTCGTTGAAAATGCGATAAAACCGATCGCTTTTGGTATTTCTATCGTGTTTAAAATCAGCTAACAATTTGAAACAGTAGCCATGATAAATATATAAAATAATCACCAGCACGAGTTTGTAATGCAGCCACATGCTGTAACGAAACCATTCTCGGCCGTATTCAACAATAGTCAATACGCCAAATACTGCGGTAAGCACCGCAAAGGGTGTAACAAAATAAAGTAGCCGACGTTCCATTACTTTTAGCATTGAGTTACACGATTTTTCTTCACTCATAGCGTGATAAACAAAAAGTCGAGGTAGGTAAAAAATACCGGCAAACCAAGCAATCATAAAAAATACGTGCAAGGTTTTGTAGATTAATAATGCGCTCATATTGTTCTCATTATTGTTAAAGTAAACTGTTACGTATGGTTAAAATATGGTGGATTTGATCCCACCTTAGTAATCCCATAATTTGTTGATTATCTAATAAGTTATATACATAAAGTGCACCACTTCGTTTATCATTCAAAATTTCAAATGCATCTGCAAGGGTGGCTTGGCTGCTAATACCTTGTAAGCTAATGTATTTTATATTGACCGCCTGATCAGACATTAAACTTAAGTCATATTCAGCTAGGCGATAACCATTTTCTTCATCAAATACAATTAATGGTGTTTGACTGTCCATGGCATCTAGACTGTTTTTTATTTGCTCTTTATCGTCGGAGTAGAGCAGTTTAAAGTCTTCATCCATGTCATCCATCACTCCTACTTTCTGTAAGGCTTCAGTGGCGGGAGAGACATGATAGGGAAGCCCTTGAAAGTCTAATTGCTGTAAAAATATAGAGCGGTTACCAAATACCTGTAAAGCTGTAACGTAGGCGGTAGTAATGACGATCATCGCAGGCACAATAATTTCCGGTGACGAGGTCAGCTCCATCACAGTGGTCAGTGCCGCTAAGGGGGAGTGTAGTGTGGCCGCTAATAATCCTGCCATGCCCAGCACCCCGTAAGTGCCGGCTATATCGGTGCCGGGGCTAATAAATTGAGCAAAAAATGCCATTAAAGTACCGGTTAAAACGCCCAGCCCAATAACCGGACCTATCAACCCACCAGGAATACCTAAGCCAATAGCAAATAAGGTGGCTAATAACTTAGCAATTAAAATAGTGGTGAGTAGTTGAATATTTTCAGGTGACTCAACCGCAATAGTGATAGCGCTCATACCCGAGCCCATTGCTTGTGGAACTGCATAGGCAATTAAGCTGGCAATACACCCTGCAATCATTAAACGTGGAAACATACTAAGTGGTTTAAAGGTTTTAATAATTAACATTAAATTCTGATTAAAAGCATAAGCCACCGCGCCTAATCCCATGCCGCATAAAATTAAATAGGGGTAGTGCCACCCACTTAAGGGGGCAATGGTTATTAGCGCAAGTTCTGAGCCCTCACCAAATACAAACTGTGTTGCTAATGCGCCGGTAACGGCTGCGAGCATAATCGGCACAAAAATATGCACTTTGTATTCTCTGAGCACCACTTCCATTACAAAAATAACCGCAGCCAGGGGGGTGTTGAACGATGCAGCAATGCCCGCGGCAACACCACAACCACTGAGGGTACGCATAGCGTTGTGGGGTAAGTGTAGTTTATTTGCTAATATGCTTGCCCCCGCTGCTCCCATATGCACTGAGGGGCCTTCGCGGCCAACAGAAAAACCGCTGATCAGTGCCAGCGCGCCGCCTACAAACTGGTTAACCGTATTATAAAGTGGCATTTGCCCGTAATGACGTTTTATTCTGTGTATTACAAAAGGGATACCCAAGCGGTAATGTTTAAAGCCGGTAAAAGCCGCAAATGTGGCTATCAGAAGTGCAGCAATCAAAGGCATTAATACCCGTTCTAGGGTAGGGAGAGTAGTAAAGTCGTCAGGGGTTTCTAAAAATAAGCTTTGAAAAAATAAAATGGTTAGGCGAAACAGTATAATGAAAAATGCAGCAATTAATCCGGCACTTACGCCCAATAAGCATAATTGTACGGATGTTTTTGGTTTTGCTAATCGACGTCTCAGTCGCTCAAGCCACATGCTTTATTTCCCCGTAGCATTTTTAGGCGTCAAGTTTATCAAAATAGTCTAGGGAAGTCCTTGAGATTTTTAACAACCGATTAATTTAAATTAAATTTATAGTATATTGATTCACAGAACAGATTAAACGCGCATTGTTTTAATTAAAGCTTATAAACGCGAGCTTACTATACTTGATTAAAACACTCAGGTATTAGATAATCTGGTGCATTAGTATAAAGGTATTGAGGGTTATAAAATGTCTGAAGAATTACCCATTAAGTTTAGCGACGCAGCCGCTGTGCGTGTTAAACAGTTAATCGACGAAGAAGAAAACCCAGATCTAAAACTGCGTGTTTATGTCACAGGCGGTGGTTGTTCAGGTTTTCAATACGGTTTTACTTTTGATGAAAAAGCGAATCCTGGCGATTTAGAAATTGTTAAAAACGGGGTTACCTTAGTCATTGACCCAATGAGTATCCAGTATTTAGTTGACGGTGAAGTAGACTACACCGAAGGGTTAGAAGGGGCACGCTTTTTTGTCTCTAACCCTAATGCCACAACAACGTGTGGCTGTGGCGCTAGTTTTAGCGTGTAAAGATACCGTTATTTGAAAAAAAACCGCTTAATTAGCGGTTTTTTTATGTGTTTAAAATCATAACTCAGTTGGTCTGTATTCTGTTATTTGCATTATTAACACAAAAAAACCAAGTACGAATGCAGAGAAAGCTAAAATATAGATAAAGCCTTTTTTACCCTGTTTGATTGGAATTGCATAATGGCGCAAAAAAAAGTACCAGCCCAAGCATAAAATAATAGGCAGTAAAAAAAGTAGTCTAAACATGATTTAGCCTTTTTAAGCAAATAATAAGTTAATAATAAACGGCTTATATTTAAATGAAACAAAAAAGTTATAAAATATTTAACCTTATTCAGAGTTAGTAAATATTTGTTGTTAAACTTTAATCGCATAATTACTAATTAATCATTCAGATCAACGGTGAATGGTATATAATGTATCCAAGAGTGAAACGGGCAAGGTTTCATTTTTCACAATAATAAAGTGTTAATACATATTTGAGCGTTTTTATTGGTTGAATTGTAAGCGTTTACACTGCGCTTTAGTGAGTGGTTGTAGGTTTACAGTGTTGGCGATTTTAAGCGCTTAGCTATATGTATATTTAAACAACGAGTAGGAGTTGTATATGATGGGTAAAACCGTATCTTCGGAAGAAAATGCAAAATTAACAAAGTGGCTTAAAACTAAACGCCATGAAAAAGGCTACACCATGCGCAGCTTAGCGCAAATATTGGGTACGCCACATTCTTTTATTGGCAAAATTGAAAATCAGGAACGTCGTTTAGATGTAATTGAGTTTGTTCGCTACTGTAATGCATTAGAAGTCGACCCGTATGAAGCATTAAGCTTAATTAAAGCTGACTAACGCTTTCTTTTTGGCTGTAATCGTAAAGTTAAATTAGCGTCTACAGCCAATACTAGTGCAGGGATGCATTAGGTATTTTTATGATAATTTTGCTCTAGTGAATATAGTTTGTGCCTAATTAGAAATAAAAACACTAATGAGGGTAAAACCATAAGTGCAGTTAATACAAAGAACAATGACCAATTTCCCATTAGCCAATCATCAATAACCACGCCACTGTAACTCGATAATAACGTACGCCCTAAGTTGCCCAGAGATGCTAGTAGTGCGTAATGAGTAGCGCTAAACGCTCTGTCACACAGCATAGATATAAAAGCAACCATTGCCACTAAAGACCAAGCTTGGGTAAAGCCATCAACTACAATTGCCATTGCATATAAGTGCTCTTGTGGACCAGCTAAGGCAATCCAAGAAAACATTAAGTTAGATGCTGCCATGGCTACGCCACTAATAAATAAGCCTTTCACAATGCCATATTTATGGTTAAAAATACTGCCCAAAAAGGCAAATACAATGGTGATTAACCCCGTGCCGAGTTTTGAGTAATTTGCTATTTGCGTATTACTAAAGCCAACTTCTTTATAAAATACAATCGACATCCGCGCTAAAAATGCTTCACCAATCTTAAATAAGAAAATAAACGCCAGCAGCGCCAACGCGGTTTTAACGCCATTTTTAGCAAAAAAGGTTTTAAACGGATCAACCACGGTAACGCCTAGCCATGCGAGCGTTTTTGTCAGTGGTGTTTGTTTAGTTGCGGCGAGTTTTTCAAGATAAACACGTTCTAGTTCGGCATGTACGGCTTCGCGATTTGATTGTGGCTCTTTAGCCCAAAATACACAGCTAATTAATAACAGCATAATCGCGGATAAAAAATAATACACCTGTGGCCAGTCAATATTTGGCATATCAGCCATGTAAAAAGGCACAGCTCCTAATAAAGCATAGCCAGTCCACCAACCTGAGGTGGCCATTGCAGCAGCCGCGGTGGCTTTGTGAGATTCATTTTCACTAAGGGTGTCTATTCGAAAGGCGTCAATTGCAATATCTTGCGTGGCAGAGGCTATAGCGATTAACAAGCAAAGTGCGGCGGCAACCGCTAGGTTTGCTTTCAAATCAAGTCCTGCAAGTAGCAATGTGCCAAGCAAAATAAAGCTTTGGCAAAACAGTATCCAACTACGGCGCTGACCAAGCCAATTATATAAAAAGGGCAGTTTAGTGCGGTCGATTAAAGGTGACCATAAAAAGTTGATGCTGTAGGCACCAAACACAATGCCAAATAGGCCAATCATGCTGCGGCTCAAACCTTCATCTTTAAGCCATGCCGACATTACTGAGCCAATTAATACCCACGGAAAGCCACTGCTCATTCCAAATATAAAAACATTAATCAAACGTTTATCTTTAAAATAAGAAAAGTATTCGCTAACAGAAAGTGTGCTATTCATAGGGCTCATTGGCTTATACAAAGAGCAGCTAAGGCTGCTCTTATTAAAAAAGTTATAAAGGAACTTGCTCAAGCACCTTAATATTTAATATAACGACCGGTTTTTCGGGTACAAAGTTGTAGCCAATTTTGTCATTAAATCCGGTTTTTACAGCCATGATTTTATCGAGTGTTTCATAGCCTTCCATCACACTGCCAAACACTGCAAATCCCCAATCACGGCCAGGGTTTAAATGATCGTTATCATCCATATTAAAAAAGAACTGACGCGTTCCTGAGTGTGGTTCACGGTCTTGATAAGCCATCGCAATGCTATACATATCGTTTGTTAAGCCGTTACCGCTTTCATTAAAAATAGGGTCGTTTTCATGTAGGCCATCGTAATCTTTATCATAACCACCGCCTTGAATTACAAAGTCACGATCATTTTCTACGTCGCGTTCTACACGATGAAACACACTGCCTTGATAGCTTTTATCCGACACGTACGTTAAAAAATTATTGACCGTAATAGGAGCTCTTGAGCGGTCTAATTCAACCACAATGCTGCCCAACGATGTCACAATTTCTACCCGAGGAAAAATGTTATCTTTTTGCACAAAACGACCCTCTTGAGCCGCTAAGCTACTAACGCTAAATAATAAGCTTACGCAGATTAAAAAAAGTTGCTTCATTGTTAACCTTCTAAAAATGCAATTAATTCTGGGTCAGATACAATGCGGGTAATTAACTGCTCAGTCAACTTATTGAGCTGACCTTCAACTTTTGCCCTATCGTGACCAAGCGGGCCAGATAAATTAGCATTACCGCTGTAGCGTTTACTAAAATTACTGGTCGGGCGAATCACCCGCACTTCAAATTCAATCTTGGCTTCACTGGTATGGCTCATTAGCGTTTCTGTAACTACCGCTTGCAGCGTGCGAATATCTAACTCAAAACGCAATTGCGCTAAATTAGAAATGCTAGCGCCATTGCGACTCAGTGCACTGTCTAGCGCACTTTTAACCGATTCAGTAATACCCGTACTGGCAATGGTTTTGGTTTTGCTCGATTCAATTAGCTTTAAGGTTGCACTGTCACCACGTAAATCAATCACGCTGGTGTTTAAGCTGCTGTTTATTGAGCTTATTTGACCACTTTTATACACAGGGTTGAGAATAAGCTGATTAGGCTGATTGGCACACCCCGAAAAAACCACTAATGTACAACAGCTCAATAATGCTTTTAAGAGTTTCATTTATAACGTCCCACTATTTTTAGTTGCGCTGAGTACCACAAACTTTTTATTAGAGCCTAATAAAGTACAGTTACCAAACATACGGTTTAGTTTGTCGTGGTAATCTAGATGGCGGTTACCAATAATACGCAGCTCGCCACCTTCTTTTAATGTGTCTTTTGCTTGCTTGAACATTTGCCATGCTATGTGGTCGGTAACCGCTTGTGCTTGGTGAAATGGCGGATTACACAATACAATATCAGCGCTTTCACGTTCAAAGTCAGTTAAACAATCATTCTCTATAAAGGTACATTGTTCAAACTTGTCTTCCATGTTGAGCTCAATGTTGAGTCGAGCTGATTCAACCGCCATATATGACTCATCAACAAAACTAATATGAGCATTAGGACAGCGCGCTAATGTCATTAAACCAACTACGCCATTGCCACAGCCTAAATCAATAATATTTTTGGCTTTATTTGTTTGTGGCAAATAATTAAAAAAGAATCGCGCACCAATATCAAGTGAATCACGTGAAAACACATTGGCATGATTGCTTATTGTAAAATCAGTGCCTTCGAGCGGCCAGCTCACTGGGAAATCTGCACCTTTATAACCGCCAGCGGCTTGGCTAATAATTAAACGTGATTTTTTTACTGCGAGGCTTGTTTTCGTCTCACCAATAAAATCTTCAAATGCTTTAATCGTAGAGTTATGCACGTCTTTAGTTTTTGCAGCACCAATAACAGGTGTACCAGGTGCTAGCACTTCGCTTAATTCAGATAACTGATACTGTAAAAAAGCCAATGTGCGTGGTACTTTTACCAACACTAGGTCTACTTGCTCAGGTAGAGCCGATAAACTATCAAGCTGGCTAAACGCAGTTGTTGCGATTTTGTTTTGCGCTAAGTTATAAGCCGCCGCCTGATGGCTAATATATGAGTCGTTTACTGAACAAACAGTTAATTGTTGTTTGCTAAAGTAACAGCTAAGTGCACCAAAGCTGTCGTTTAAGATCAGCAATGAGCGACAATCAGGGTAGTGTTCATTAACATAGTCAATGAGGTATTCGTCTGCTGAATCCCACGCTTGTAAGCTGCGGTTTTTTTGATCCAAAGGAAAGCGTTCAAGAGTAAAGGTGTTATCGCCGAGCGTAGCTTGCGTAGTCATAATAGTTTAATGATCGGTAATCAAATGATAGGTAAATTCTAACATGCAACCGCCAAACGCCAACCCCCAACTGTTACCAAATGGCTTTTCTTATCAAAGTAGGGTGCTTAGTGCGCAAAAAAGCCTCGATTTATTTTATTATTTGCAGCAAAACTTAAATTGGCAACAACCAAATATAACGGTGTTTGGCAAAACGGGGCCAATACCAAGGTTGCAATGTTTTATCAGCGAAGAGAATCTTGAGTACGGCTATTCTGGGCATAAACTCGATTTAGAGCCTTGGCCAGACGTATTACTTGCTATGCGAACACGTTTAGAAAATCACCTACAGCAACCGTTTAATTCAATTTTGGTTAATTATTATCGTGATGGCCACGATAGTATGGGCTGGCATAGCGATGATGAGGCGCAGCTAGGGCCTGAGCCTATCATAGCCTGTGTATCGCTTGGCGCAGAGCGATTATTTAAACTTAAACACAAAGTAAGTAACAGCATTACTAACATTAAATTACAAAGTGGTAGCTGTTTAATAATGAGCGGCCAAAGCCAACAAAATTACCAACATGCATTGCCCAAACAAACAACGCTTAAACACCCTCGAATAAGTTTAACGTTTCGCTATATTAATAATAGTTTCAGTTAAATAGCATTAGCCATGGTATAGCCGCAGTTGTTATAGTAAGGACATAACTGAATTTTGAGGATGGTTTTTATGTCAATGCAAGAACAAATACGTAACAAGCTAGCCGATGCGATTGCGTGCAAGCATTTAAATGTGATCAACGAAAGCCATATGCACAGTGCAGGCACTGAATCACACTTTAAAGTGATTGTAGTCAGTGAGGAATTTGCTGGTAAGCGATTATTGCAGCGTCATCGTGAAATTAACGAAATTTTAAAAGATGAGTTGGCAAATCATATTCATGCGCTTGCGATGCACACTTACACCCCTGAAGAATTTACTGAGCACGACGGTGAGGCACCGCAATCGCCTAACTGTATGGGTGGCTCAAAAATTGGATAACAGGTAGCTAGAAGGTGGTTTGAGCAGAGCGTAACTGATCAGATCAGTTTTTTTTGTTTTAGCCTTTAAACTAGCGCTAATTTTTATTGTAAAAGATATAGGATGATCAATGGTCATTAAGCCTAAAATTCGCGGATTTATCTGCACCAATGCACACCCAGTAGGCTGTGCAGAGCATGTACAAGAACAAATTAATTATGTTAAGCAGCAAGGGGCATTAAAAAATGCACCTAAAAATGTATTAGTTATTGGTGCGTCTACAGGTTATGGCCTAGCGTCTCGCATTACCGCTGCATTTGGTGGTGGCGCTAAAACATTAGGTGTGTTCTTTGAAAAAGAAGGCACTGAGCGTAAAACAGGTTCTGCGGGTTGGTATAATACGGCGGCGTTTCAAGCAGCCGCTGAAGCTGAAGGTTTATGGTCAAAAAATATTAATGGTGATGCGTTTTCTAACGAAATTAAACAAAAAACAATCGACACCATTAAAGCTGAATTAGGTAAAGTTGACTGTATTATCTACAGCTTAGCGTCACCTCGTCGAACTGATCCAAATACCGGCGAAGTGTTTTCTTCAACGCTTAAGCCAATTGGTAATGCGGTAACCACTAAAAACTTAAATACATCAAAGCGTGAAATTGATGAAGTAACCGTTGAAGCGGCAAACCAAGACGATATCGACAACACCATTAAAGTAATGGGTGGCGAAGATTGGGAAATGTGGATTGACGCACTTAAAGACGCTGATGTACTCGCAGATAACTTTAAAACCACGGCTTACACTTATATTGGTAAAGAACTAACGTGGCCAATTTACGGTCATGCAACAATTGGAAAAGCCAAAGAAGATTTAGACCGTGCCACTGCTGCTATTAAAGCTGCTACCCAAGATTTAAATGGTGAAGCCTACGTTTCATCGCTTAATGCGGTTGTTACTCAAGCAAGCTCTGCAATTCCAATCATGCCACTTTATATTTCTGCCTTATTTAAAGTGATGAAGGCTGATGGCACTTACGAGGGCACAATTGAGCAAATTCATGCGCTATTTAGTGAGAACTTATACGGTGATTCACCTCGCTTTGACGAGGGCGGGCATTTATTCCAAAACTATAAAGAACTGGAAGATGACGTTCAATCTCGCGTTCAAGCCATTTGGGATAGTGTAGATACAAACTCAATTGATGAGTTAACCGATTATATTGGTTACCATAATGAATTTTTACGCTTGTTTGGTTTTGGTATTGACGCGGTTGATTATGAACAAGATGTAAATCCTGTTGCACCTATTGCCAATATGATTGACTAACTTGTCGCTGATAGCGCATTTTTGAAAAAGTCGCCTTGTGCGGCTTTTTTGTTTTTAGCTTTGATTTGAAAAAATATTTGCTAATTGTTGGCTAATTTACCACTTTGGTCTAGCTTGTATTTTATTAATTGTTAATTACAAAACTAAATAAACGTTTCTCTCGTATAATTTTCATAAATACACTCGCATAGTCAGCCACAATAATGTTAAAATCAAAGCAATATGTGAGGAGTTTTACTGCGCTGCTTGTTTGGTATTTATAGCGAGTCATTTTATATAGCTTGCAATAATACAAATAGCGGCGTGGTTAGTACGATTTTTCAGTTTCTTTCCGTTAATGTAGTGCAAGTGCGTATGATCAATATAAAAAAAGGTCTGGATTTACCCTTAGAGGGCGCACCTCAGCAAGTTATTCATGATGGTTCTACCGTCAAACGTGTAGCTGTGCTAGGTGAAGAGTTTATCGGTATGCGTCCAACCATGCATGTTCGTGTGGATGACCAAGTCAAAAAAGGCCAGGTACTTTTTGAAGATAAAAAGAACCCAGGCGTATTATTTACTGCACCAGCTTCTGGTACAGTAAAAGAAATTAATCGCGGTGCTAAACGTGTTCTGCAATCTGTTGTTATTGAAGTAAACGGCAGTGAGCAAATCACCTTTGGTTCTTTCTCGGAAACTGAGCTTAACAGCTTAGACCGTGAAAAAGCTAAAGAAGTACTAGTTCAATCGGGTCAATGGGTAGCACTTCGTGCTCGTCCAT
Source organism: Pseudoalteromonas sp. MQS005 (assembly GCF_001661605.1). Lineage (NCBI taxonomy): Bacteria > Pseudomonadati > Pseudomonadota > Gammaproteobacteria > Alteromonadales > Pseudoalteromonadaceae > Pseudoalteromonas > Pseudoalteromonas sp. MQS005. The sequence goes on from NZ_LYRQ01000026.1 coordinate 17,198, forward strand.
TTAGTAAAGTGGCGGCGTTGGATGCAAATCCGAGCTCTATTTTTGTGACAGCTATCGATACCAATCCACTTGCTGCAGATCCTGCAGTAATTATTGCTGAAAATGCGAAAGCGTTTGAAGCAGGTTTGGCTGTTGTGTCACGTTTAACCGATGGCAAAGTATTTGTTTGTAAGCAAGCAGGTAGTCAAGTTCCTAGTTCACCTATTGCTCAAGTAGAAGTACATGAGTTTGGTGGCGTGCATCCGGCTGGCCTTGTTGGCACTCATATCCATCACCTTGACCCAGTATCTGCTAGTAAGCAAGTTTGGCACATTGGTTACCAAGACGTTATTGCGTATGGTCACCTTTTCCTTACTGGTGAAATTTACACAGACCGTGTGATTTCGCTTGCAGGTCCGCGTGTTAAGAATCCTCGTTTAGTGAAAACACAATTAGGTGCTTCACTTGATGACTTAGTTGCAGGTGAATTAGAAGACGGTGATAACCGTGTTATTTCTGGTTCTGTACTTGCAGGTGCTACGTCGTCTGGCGTTCATGCATTTTTAGGTCGTTACCATGTTCAAGTATCTGTATTACTTGAAGGTCGCGAAAAAGAATTTTTTGGCTGGATTGCACCAGGTAGTGATAAATTCTCTGTAACGCGTACATTCTTGTCTCACCTTACACCGAGTCGTTTATTTAAAATGACAACGTCTACGGGTGGTTCAAAACGTGCCATGGTTCCACTTGGAAGCTATGAGCGTGTTATGCCACTTGATATTTTGCCAACGCTCTTATTACGTGACTTATTGTCTCGTGATTTAGACAGTGCAATTTCATTAGGTGCGCTTGAATTAGATGAAGAAGATTTAGCGTTATGCACCTTCGTTTGTCCTGGCAAATACGAGTACGGCGCAGCCCTACGCGATTGCTTAACTACGATCGAGAAGGAAGGCTAAAATGGGCTTAAAAACTTTCTTAGAAGATATCGAACCGCATTTTGAACCAGGTGGTAAGCATGAGAAATGGTACGCGCTGTATGAAGCCGCTGCGACTATTTTTTACACGCCAGGTTACGTAAACAAAGGTTCAACTCACGTTCGTGATAACATCGACCTAAAACGCATGATGATTTTAGTGTGGATGGCGACGTTCCCTGCCATGTTCTTTGGTATGTTCAATATTGGTCATCAAGCGGCAATCGCGCTTGGTAATGGTTTTGAACTAGCTAACATTTGGCAAGTAGGTTTATTCCAGTTATTAGGCGGTGAGTTAACCGTTGATGCTGGTTGGGGCGCAAAAATGTTCTACGGAGCATGTTTCTTCCTACCTATTTATGCAACAACCTTTATTGTCGGTGGTTTTTGGGAAGTATTGTTTGCTTCTGTGCGTAAGCATGAAGTAAATGAAGGTTTCTTCGTAACCTCTGTATTATTTGCATTAATCCTGCCTGCAACGATTCCTTTATGGCAAGTTGCGCTAGGTATTACTTTTGGTGTAGTTATCGCAAAAGAAATATTTGGTGGTACAGGTCGTAACTTCTTAAACCCTGCGCTTGCTGGTCGTGCGTTTTTATTCTTCGCATACCCTGCACAAATTTCAGGTGACACAGTATGGACTGCCGTAGATTCATTCTCTGGCGCGACTATGCTTGGTCAAGCGTTTGCTGGTACGTTAAATTACGCGACTGATATTGAGCTTTGGTGGAATGCGTTTTACGGATTCATTCAAGGTTCTATGGGCGAAACGTCTACACTAGCTGTACTTATTGGTGGTTTATTCCTAATTTACGTGCGCATCGCGTCTTGGCGTATCGTGCTAGGTGTATTCCTAGGTATGGTAGTAACCTCATCAATACTAAATACTATTGGTTCTGAAACCAATGCTATGTTTGCTATGCCTTGGTACTGGCATATGGTATTAGGTGGTTTTGCATTCGGTATGTTCTTTATGGCAACTGACCCTGTATCTGCTGCATTTACTGATAAAGGTAAATTAGCATACGGTGCGCTTATTGGCTTTATGGTTATCATGATCCGTGTTGTTAACCCTGCATACCCAGAGGGCATCATGCTAGCAATCTTATTTGCTAACTTGTTTGCACCTTTATTCGATCACTTTGTAGTGCAAGCTAATATCAAGCGGAGGTTGGCACGTAATGTCTAGTAATAACGAATCAATTGGCAAAACGCTAGCTGTTGTTGTCTCATTATGTTTAGTGTGTGCAGTTATTGTATCGCTAACATCTGTACAACTTCGCCCTCTGCAAAAAGCAAATAAAGCAAAAGATATTCAAAGCAATATCTTAGCTGCTGCTGGTATTGGCAAAGTTGATAACGTTGCAGAAACGTTTGAAGCTAAAATCGAAACCCGCTTTGTTGATATGCAAAGTGGTGAGTTTGCTGAGCCGGTAGAAGATTTCGACTTTGAAAAAAGCAAATATGATGCTGATTTAAGCAAGTCTTTAAAAGAGAATGGTATTAAGGACATCGCCGGTATTCAACGTATTACCAAGCGTGCGCCTGTTTACATCTCTAAAAAAGACGATGGCTCTACTGATGCAATCATCCTTCCTATTCAGGGTTATGGTTTATGGGGTTTAATGTACGGTTTTATCTCGCTTGAAAGCGATGGCGAAACTATTAAAGACATTATTTTCTACAAACATAACGAAACACCTGGTTTAGGTGGTGAAATTCAAAACCCACAGTGGACTGCAACGTGGGAAGGTAAAGAGTTACCAATCCAAATCGTTAAAGGGACTGCAGCCGGTGATGAGCATAAGATCGACGGTCTTTCAGGTGCTACATTAACGTCTAACGGTGTTGACCATGCAGTTGATTTTTGGACTGGCGAAAATGGCTTTGGCCCTTTCCTTGCGAAAGTACGTAAAGGAGCATTGAACTAATGGCTGATACTAAAGAAATGAAGGCGGTCCTATTCGGTCCAGTTTTCGCTAACAACCCAATCGCATTACAAGTACTTGGTATTTGTTCTGCGCTAGCGGTAACGTCTAGCTTAAAAAATGCATTAATCATGTCAATCGCATTGACCTTGGTAACTGCATTCTCTAGCCTTTTTATCTCGACTATTCGTAACCATATCCCATCATCAGTACGTATCATCGTACAGATGACGATTATTGCATCATTAGTAATCGTGGTTGACCAAGTACTACAAGCTTTCTCTTACGCTACGGCAAAAGAGTTATCTGTATTCGTTGGTCTAATCATTACTAACTGTATCGTAATGGGTCGTGCTGAAGCTTATGCAATGAAGTCGCCGCCATTAATGTCTTTCCTTGATGGTATTGGTAATGGCTTAGGTTACTCTGTAGTGCTTCTTACTGTTGGCTTTATTCGTGAGTTATTCGGTAAAGGTTCACTGTTCGGTGTTGATATTATTCCATTAGTACAAAATGGTGGTTGGTACCAACCTATGGGTCTATTGATCTTACCACCGAGTGCATTCTTCATTATTGGTTTATTCATTTGGGTACTTCGTACTTATAAGAAAGACCAAGTAGAAGCTAAAGCGTAAGGGGCGATAAGTGGAACATTATATTAGTTTATTTGTAAAAGCCGTTTTTATTGAAAACTTAGCGTTAGCATTCTTCCTAGGTATGTGTACTTTCTTAGCCGTGTCTAAAAAAGTAACTACATCAATTGGCCTAGGGGTAGCGGTTATTGTTGTATTAGGTATTTCAGTACCGGTTAATAACTTGGTTTACCATGCGGTATTAGCACCAGGTTCACTTGAGTGGCTTGGTTACCCAGAAGCGGATCTTAGCTTTTTACGTTTCTTAACTTTCATTGGTGTTATTGCTGCACTGGTGCAAATTCTTGAAATGGCATTAGATAAGTTCTTCCCACCGCTGTACAACGCATTAGGTATTTTCCTACCACTAATCACAGTTAATTGTGCAATTTTTGGTGCGGTAGCCTTCATGGTTGAGCGTAACTATAACTTCGGCGAGTCTGTTGTTTATGGTATTGGCGCTGGTGTTGGTTGGGCGCTTGCAATTACATTACTTGCAGGTATCCGTGAGAAAATGAAGTATTCAGACGTACCAGATGGTTTACGTGGTCTAGGTATTACCTTTATCACTGTTGGCTTGATGGGTCTTGGCTTTATGTCATTCTCTGGTATTTCACTGTAATAATAGCGAGGTCAATCATGGATATTTTCTTAGGCGTTGGTGTTTTTATCGCTATCGTTGTAATACTAGTTTTAATCATCATTGGTGCTAAATCTAAGCTAGTTGCAAGCGGTGACATCATCATCGGTATTAATGGCGATCCAGACAAAGCCATTAAAACATCAGCAGGTAGTAAGCTATTAGGTGCACTATCTGAGTCAGGTATTTTCGTATCTTCTGCATGTGGTGGCGGTGGCTCTTGTGGTCAGTGTCGCGTTCACATTAAAGAAGGTGGCGGTGATATTCTGCCAACTGAACTTGACCACATCTCTAAAGGTGAAGCACGTGAAGGTTGTCGTTTAGCGTGTCAGGTTAATGTTAAAAATGACATGGAAATTGAACTTGAAGAGTCAATTTTCGGTGTTAAAAAATGGGATTGTGAAGTTATCTCTAACGATAACAAAGCAACGTTCATCAAAGAACTTAAGCTACAAATTCCAGATGGCGAGTCAGTGCCGTTCCGTGCGGGTGGTTACATCCAAATCGAAGCGCCAGCTCACCATGTTAAATACGCTGATTTCGATATTCCTGAAGAGTATCGTGGCGATTGGAACCATTTTGGTTTCTTCGACCTGGAGTCAAAAGTAGACGAAGAAACAATTCGTGCTTACTCAATGGCTAACTACCCAGAAGAAGAAGGCATTATTATGCTTAACGTGCGTATCGCTACGCCGCCGCCAAGAAACCTAAGCCTACCATGTGGTAAAATGTCATCGTACATTTGGTCACTGAAAGAAGGTGATAAAGTAACTATTTCTGGTCCATTTGGTGAGTTCTTCGCTAAAGACACAGACGCTGAAATGGTATTCGTAGGTGGTGGTGCAGGTATGGCACCAATGCGTTCACATATCTTTGACCAACTTAAGCGTTTAAACTCTAAGCGTAAAATTAGTTTCTGGTATGGTGCGCGTTCTAAGCGTGAAATGTTTTATGTTGAAGATTTTGACGGCCTAGCTGAGCAAAACGATAACTTCGTTTGGCATACAGCGCTTTCAGATCCGCAACCAGAAGATAACTGGGAAGGCTACACTGGCTTTATCCACAACGTGTTATTTGAGAACTATCTTAAAGACCACGAAGCGCCTGAAGATTGTGAGTTCTACATGTGTGGTCCTCCAATGATGAATGCGGCAGTTATCTCTATGCTTAAAGATTTAGGTGTAGAAGAAGAAAACATCTTATTAGATGATTTCGGTGGCTAATACCCAAACTAAATAAATTTAGTTAAAATACCAGCCTCATAGCACTAAGTGTTATGAGGCTTTTTTATATCAACTGACTGAGTTTGGCTTTACCGCTGATTTTAGTTGATACTCTATTTAACCTTTATAAGTAGGCTATTATGAATCGATTAAGCACAGTTAAAGGCGTGGTAGCCTTATTTTTAATCATATCCACGTTACTTATCACCGGTTGTGGCAATTCACAACACAACGAAGAAGCTTACCTTGAAGGTAAAACGATGGGGACAACTTACCACATCAAGTTTTACGCTGATCAAGTGGATCCTCAAGCAGTTCAAGCAGAAATAGATGCGGTTTTAGTTGATATTAACCAGTCTATGTCGACCTATATTGAAGATTCAGAAATAAACACCTTTAACCGTTTAGGTGCTAATCAAGTAATGCCGATTAGTGATGACTTTAGAGCGGTTATTGCAGAATCTATACGAATTGGTGATTCAACTAAAACACTCGATGTGACTATGGGACCGCTAATCGATTTATGGGGATTTGGTCCTGATAAAAAACCAACAAAGCGCCCAACGGATGAAGCACTTGCAAATATGGTCAGTAACATTGGTATAGATAAGCTAGTCCTTAATGAGCAAGGGTTAGCTAAAACAGTTGCTGATTTAGAGCTGTCGTTTTCGGCTACCGCAAAAGGCTATGGTATTGATAAAGTTGCTGAGCTATTACAAAGTAAAGGCATTACAGATTACATGGTTGAAATTGGTGGAGAACTGCGTATTGCTGGTACAAAACCAGACAATCAAGCATGGCGAATAGCAATCGAACAACCTGATGCAAATCCGGGCGAGCGCAAAGTACACCGCGTATTAACACCGGGTAATAATGGCATTGCCACCTCAGGCGATTATAGAATTTTTTATACTATGGATGGTGAAACCTATACGCACCTTATTGATCCGATGACAGGCATGCCAATTAAGCACGATTTAGTCTCTGTTACTGTTTTACACCCAAGTGCAATGACGGCGGACGGTTTAGCGACTGCTTTAACGGTAATGGGTATGGAAAAGGCACAACGTTATGCGCAGCAGCATGATTTACCTGTGTATTTAATTGCGAAATCGGCACAGGGGTTAGTCACCTATTCAAGCCCTGCGTTTAAGCCTTATTTATAGTCTTTAGGTTTATATCCTTATCATGAGGGTATATAATGCAATAAGCTCAGATATGATGTTTGGGCTCATTTTATTGCTGAACAATAGGGGCTAAGCAATGTCACTTTTTTTTCTAACCTTTGGCTTACTTATTTTAATTGTCGCTGCAATGGCGATAGGCATGATAGTACAAAGAAAATCGATGGCGAGTAGCTGCGGAGGCCTAGGCTCTGTAGGTATTGACAAAGCATGTGATTGCGATGATCCATGTGATAAACGCAAAAAGCGTCTAGCCAAAGAGCAAGTATGGAAAGAAAACCAAATTCTTTAAATAGGGTATCCCTGTTTAAACAAAAAACCTCTCGTAGCTCACTACGGGAGGTTTTTTATTTATATCGGCATAAATAAATCACCAGCCGATAAAATAATCGTGTTTTTATCTTGAACAGAAAATTCTCTTTGTTATACTCATGCCCGAACTTTCAGTAAGTTTTGAAAGTTCTATTGATGCGGATCAAAACTAGCTTGGCAAAATAGTGCTAATGCGTTGAGACTGTATTTCATGTCACTGTATAAGGCTTTACGGCTGCAACCTTTTTTGTTGCCACGGTGTACTCCGAATTTTGTTATTAGTCATTTTAATAGGTTAATGTTTTTGAACTCACTTTCTTTGTTTCATACCAGCGCTTTGCTTACCTTAGGTAAGTCAGTGTTGCATGAGCGCTTTAAAAAAGCGAAAAAGGGCGTGAGTGTGGCTGTAACATTATTAGTTTTTAATGTCGTTATGTTGCTTAGTGGCGCTATTGAGGATGCCTTTAGGCTTGAAGCATTGGTCAGTGATGGCTTTTTTATAGAGCCATTATTACTGACAATTGCCGAATTTTTAGCTCATCCCATCTTATCGTGTCAGTTACTTATTGGCCTTTGTTGGCTATTGTTCCACATGTTTCCAGCGCGTCGTGCTGGAATAATCCTCCGTAAAGCAGCCTTTGCTTTTAGCGAGGCTAAAGTTCAGCAACCAGTGCAAGCTGCGCATGGTTGTCGTGCTCCACCTAGCTATACAGGTTGTCTGTTTACCCATTAATTTTATGGGTATAGGTTACACCTGTGGTATCTAATTATTTATTCTTGCTGTAAATAACGATTACTTTCATTGTAGCTTAGTGTTTTTTACACACTCTCAGCCAACCACACCTCACCCAAGTTAATTTTTATTGCGTTATATTAATGTGTTTAAAAAGCTGGGTTGGTTCTGCTAGGTGTTTACTATTAAGCCAGTGGTCAATACTTCATGCTTGCATTCGCTCTGCATTATTGTAATTCAATCTTAATTAACTTGGGTTTTTATCAAATATCGTTGCTAAATATTTTTGGCAGCTAATAAAAACTCTTTAGGTTTTAGGATAGTCCCTTGTTAATTCGTAACCTTTTTAATATTGCTTTAGCTAGTATGGCGCTGATTTTATCAGGCTGTAATGGCGGGGTACTCGACCCAAAAGGGCAGATAGGTATTGATGAGAAAAATCTGATCATCATCGCCACTGTGCTTATGTTGTTAGTTGTGATCCCCGTTATTGTGATGACTTTATATTTTGCTTGGAAATACAGAGACACACAAAACCATGAAATTTACGCACCAAAATGGGCTCACTCTAATAAGATTGAGGCTGTTGTATGGGCGGTTCCTATTGTTATTGTTGTTATTTTAGGTGTGATCACCTGGCAGTCAACGCAAGAGCTTGACCCCTATAAACCGATAGAAGGTAAAGGTGAACATCTTACTGTTGAAGTGGTGTCACTTAATTGGAAATGGTTATTTATTTACCCTGAACAAGGTATTGCCACGGTGAATGAATTGGTATTTCCAGCCAATGTTCCGGTTGAATACAAAATCACGTCAGAAAGCACCATGAACTCGTTTTTCATCCCTCAGTTAGGTAGTCAAATCTACTCAATGGCGGGCATGGAAACTAAGCTGCATTTAATTGCTAATGAGCCAGGCACGTTTAAAGGCTTTTCGGCTAATTACAGTGGCGCGGGTTTTACTGGTATGAAATTTAATGCCATCGCAACGCCAACAAAAGCTGACTTCAACCAGTGGGTTGAACAGGTAAAAACTAACGCTAATAATCTTACTCATGCCAATTATGTTGAGCTTGCAAAAGCAAGTGAGAACAACCCAGTTGCTTATTATGGCAAGGTTGATGGCGGTTTATTTCATACCATAGTGATGAAATACATGCAGGCGCATGGCGATATGAATAAAAAACATCATGCTATGGGTAAACATCAGCAGATGAGTAATGAGCATCAAGCAATGGGTAATCATTCAATGCCATCATCACACAGCCAGGGCGAGGAATAATCATGTCGTTTTTAGGTAAATTATCTATAGATGCAATTCCGTTTCATGAACCTATTATCATGGTTACCATGGCGGTGATTGCTGTTGTCGGGCTTATTATAGCTGGGCTAATAACAAAATATAAAAAATGGGGTGTGCTTTGGCGTGACTGGATCACCTCGGTTGATCATAAGCGCTTAGGCGTTATGTACATTTTATTAGCACTAATCATGCTGTTTCGTGGTTTTTCTGATGCCATTATGATGCGTGCGCAGTTAGCGCTTGCTACCAGTGGCGCGCCAGGCTATCTGCCGCCAGAGCATTACGACCAAATATTCACCGCTCATGGCGTTATTATGATCATCTTTATGGCGATGCCATTTATGATTGGTTTAATGAATATTGTTGTACCACTGCAAATTGGTGCCCGTGATGTGGCTTTTCCATTTTTAAATAATTTAAGTTTTTGGTTTACTGCCAGTGGCGCCATTTTAATAAATTTATCACTTATATTTGGTGAATTTGCTAAAACAGGCTGGGTTGCTTACCCACCGTTGTCGGAGTTGACCTTTAGCCCTGGGGTGGGGGTCGATTATTATATTTGGGCCTTGCAAATATCGGGGCTCGGTACGCTATTAACCGCTGTTAACTTCCTAGTGACAGTATTTAAAATGCGTGCCCCTGGTATGACTCTGATGAAAATGCCAATTTTCACATGGGCATGTACGTGGGCAAATATCTTAATTGCGGCATCATTTCCAATTTTAACCGCAGTGCTTGCCATGCTAACGCTAGACCGTTATTTAGATTTCCACTTCTTCACTAATGAAGCCGGCGGAAACGCCATGATGTATATCAACCTGTTTTGGGCATGGGGTCACCCAGAGGTATACATTTTAGTATTACCAGCTTTTGGTATCTTCTCTGAAATAGTGTCGACCTTCACTGGTAAACGTTTATTTGGTTATAAATCGATGGTGTATGCAAGCGGTGCCATTTCTATTCTTGGCTTTATTGTGTGGTTACACCACTTCTTTACTATGGGTTCAAGTGCCAATGTAAATGCCTTCTTTGGGGTAATGACCATGGTCATAGCTGTGCCTACTGGGGTTAAGTTATTTAGTTGGTTGTTTACTATTTACCGTGGTCGCTTGCGCATTACTGTGCCCGTACTGTGGACGCTTGGTTTTATGGTTACCTTCAGTATTGGTGGTATGACGGGGGTATTACTAGCAATCCCTGGTGCCGATTATGTATTGCATAACAGCTTATTTTTAATCGCTCATTTTCATAACACCATTATTGGTGGCGCAGTCTTTGGTTACTTAGCTGGTTTTGTTTTTTGGTTCCCCAAAGCAATGGGCTTTAAGCTTGATGAGCGTTGGGGTAAAGCATCATTTTGGTGTTGGTTAATCGGTTTCTTCGTAGCCTTTATGCCATTGTACGTACTCGGCTTTTTAGGCATGACTCGTCGCTTAAATCACTCTAATAATCCTGATTGGAATATCTGGCTTTATATTGCTGCAGTGGGCGCCGTGATTATTATGTTCGGTATTATTTGCCAAGTTATTCAGCTTTATGTGAGCTTTAAAAACCGCGAAGCGCTTGATGATACCACCGGCGATCCTTGGAACGGTCACACCCTTGAATGGTCAACGTCATCACCACCACAATATTATAACTTTGCTGAAATCCCGCATGTTGATGATATTGATACATGGACTGACATGAAAGAAAAAGGCCTAGCTTATCAAGGTAAATCTAGCTATAGCCCAATTCATATGCCAAAAAATACCGCATCGGGTGTGCTTATTGCTGCGAGTTTAACGGCGTTTTGTTTTGCCATGATCTGGCATATTTGGTGGCTAGCAGGGCTTGGTTTTATTGGCGCGATTGCGCTGTTTATTAACCGTGCTTACACCAGTGATGTAGATTACTACGTGCAAAACGATGAAATATTACAAATAGAAGGCGCGCATATTGCCAGTAATACGAAGGAGGTAAGCGCATGAGTACGTTATCTGCAACTCAAGGCCATGTAAATTTAGAGCCTCATAGCGTAAGTCATACGCATGAACATCACGATACCTCTGGCGATACAATCTTTGGCTTTTGGCTTTATTTAATGACCGATTGCCTTTTATTTGCCTCATTTTTTGCAACCTACGCAGTGCTTTATATGAACACCGCAGGTGGTGTATCGGGCAAAGATATTTTTGAGCTTGATTTTGTTGCCGTAGAAACTGCGGCGCTACTTATTAGTAGTATCACTTTTGGTTTTGCCATGATTGCCGCTCAAGGGCAAAAAAAGGCGCTGACGCTTGGTTGGCTCGCGGTCACTTTTTGTTTAGGCGCGGTGTTTATTGGCATGGAAATTTATGAGTTCCATCATTTAATTGTTCATGGCAATGGCCCACAGCAAAGTGCTTTTTTAACATCGTTTTTCTCATTAGTGGGTTTGCATGGTTTACATGTAACTGCAGGCCTTATCTGGATGAGCATAATGATGATAGAAGTGATCAAGCGCGGTTTAGGTAAACAAACCGTCACGCGCCTAAGTTGCTTAAGCTTATTTTGGCACTTTTTAGATATTGTGTGGATTTGTGTATTTACCGTTGTTTATTTAATGGGAGCAATGTAATGAGTCATAGTGAAACGCATGCTTTAGCGCAAATGCAAAGCCAACATCATGATCAGTCACACGGCAGTGTTAAAACCTATCTTATTGGTTTTGTCTTGTCAGTGATTTTAACGGCCATTCCATTTTGGATGGTGATGGAGGGCGATTTTTCAAAAGTCACCACGCTTTGGAGTATCGTTACTTTTGCAATCGTGCAAATTTGGGTGCATTTAAAATACTTTTTACACCTTAATTTCACCACCGATGAAGGCAAAGCGAATACCTTTACCTTCTTGTTTAGCGCGTTGATCATCGTCATGGTGGTTGGACTGTCTGTTTGGATCATTTATGAATCAAACGCAATGATGATGTATTAGAGGTTTCAGATGTTTCGTCGTTATTTAGCTGTTACTAAGCCAGGTATTATTATGGGGAATTTGATCAGCGTTGCCGGTGGTTTTTTACTTGCCGCCCGCGGTGATATAGACCCATGGTTAATGTTGGTTACCTTGGTTGGTTTATCGCTTGTTGTTGCATCGGGATGTGCCATAAACAATGTTATTGATAGAGACATTGATGTTGCTATGGCACGTACTCGCTCACGTGTAACTGTAACGGGCGAAATGTCTGCAAAAGCCGCTTTAAGCCATGGCGTGTTATTAGGGCTAATTGGCTTTGGCTTATTAATCGCCTTTACCACTCAAGCGGCGGTATTTTTTGCCGCCTTTGGCTATGTCATTTATGTAGGGGTGTACAGCCTCTACATGAAACGCAACTCTGTTTACGGTACCTTTATTGGTAGTCTGTCGGGCGCAGTTCCACCTGTTGTTGGCTATTGCGCCGTTACGGGTGTGTTCGATATGGGTGCATTAATACTGTTGGTGATGTTTAGTTTGTGGCAAATGCCGCACTCATATGCGATTGCTATTTTTCGCTTTAAGGATTACCAAGCCGCTAATATTCCAGTATTGCCCGTGGCGCAAGGTGTTAACAAAGCTAAGCGCCATATTGTGCTTTATATTGCAGTATATGCTTTAGTCGTGATGCTATTGCCAATTAGTGGTTATACCGGTGCTGCCTTTATGGCAGTTGCCTGTATCACCAGTTTTTGGTGGTTACTCATGGCACTTAGAGGGTATCGCTACAACATAGACACCACCCGTTGGGCACGCCAAGTGTTTGCGTTTTCAATTATTAATATTACCGCTTTGAGTATTGCCATGGCGGTAGATTATCAAACAATTGCGCCACAGTTAGTGGCGCTAAACTGATCTTATCTGATCAATGAACCGAGTTAATTCCCAAAGTTAACCAAAGGCTCTGAGCATTGCGAGGAGCCTTTTTTCGTCCTTAAAACAAGGCTGCTATTGAGTGCTTATTAGCATCTACCAGACTTTGTTTTATTTTATCTCTTATAGTGGCTGATTTATTTTGACTGAGTTTGAAGTTACCTTGCCAGTGAATTGGCGTAAGCTCTATAAAACTCAGGTGTTGGTACATTGTATTGCGATGCTGCTCAGGCACTTCATCAATTTTCCACTCAGGCTCAAATGTTTTCTCAAAATGACTAGTGAGGGTTCGCATTACGAGATCCTTTTTTAGCTCATCTTTAATAATATGTACTTTTGCAGTCACTAACACCGATGCGTAAAGCCAGCTAGGCAATGTTTGATTATCCGCATAGGAGGGTGATAAATAGCAATTGTCACTATTAAAGAGTAAATTCACCTGTTTATTATCAAGCTTTGATAGTGGATTATACTTTGCTACATGTGCAATAAACATATTTTCTAAAGAGTTGAATAACATAGGTACATGACAAATGTTATTTAATTGACTATTTGAGCAGGGCATAAAAATTGTTGCTAATGGAAAGTTATTAATAAGCGCATGCAATTGCTCGGTATTTTTTTGCATAAAGTGCTCGGGTGGGTACATTATAATAGCTCCTCAAGTCGTAACTTTATAGCTGGCCATTGTTCGTCAATAATGCTGAATTTTGCGGTGTTGCGATATGAACCATCTTCTAGGCGTCGGTCTTTTTGGGCGATTCCTTCAAACTTAGCGCCTAAACGGGCAATTGCATTGCGTGATTGTTGATTGTGCTCATGGGTATTAAAGCTAATCCGTACTAAATTAAGCTGATTAAATGCATATCTCAGAAGTAAATATTTTGCATGCGTATTTACGTATGTCCGCTGTGCAGTGAAGCTAATAAAGGTATGGCCAATTTCAGCGCTTAAGTTGTCACTGTCTAACCTAAATAAACGGGTTGTGCCAACAACTTGCTGTGAATGTTTATCAATAATGGCAAATACCACTTGCTCGTTTTGATTAAACTGCGCGCTATTTGTAAACCATTGCTCCAACTTAACTTGAGTTTGTGCGTAATTACTTAATACCCACTGCCAAATTTGTGGATGTTTACCTGCTTGATATAGACCCTCGAGATGTTTGAGTTTAAGTGGCTCTAAGGCAACCTTGTTGGTTTGATGAATTTGCGTTGTGAACATTATAAGCCCCATATTTTGCTATTTATTCATAACAAATGTACGCTTTATTGGTTTATTAAAAACAACCAGAATTTAATTTTTACCTATACCAGTTTAGAAGGTGTTATGCAGCCACTTAATATAAAGCTCACTAGCCAGAGTAGAGCTAAATACCTGCAAATTGCAGATGCACTTAGGGAGTCGATTATAAAAGGGGATATTCTCGCTGGTAGCAAACTCAGCTCTGCACGCGATATGGCACAAGCATACGGATTAAACCGCCATACGATAATGAATGCTCTACAACTTCTTGTCGCAGAAGGGTGGTTGGAATCCTATGAACGATCAGGCTACAGCGTTACCAATACATTGCCTATTCAAAACAGTATAAACACAGTTCAGTCTCAAGAATTGACTCCTAAGCCGTATCGATTTGCTACCACGCTTACGGCACCAGAACCTACAATGGCTTTAAATCACTATGCTTATAACTTTGCTGGAGGCTTACCCGATTTAACACGTTTCCCCTATAAAGAATTTAAACGCTCCGTAAGTCATGTGTTTAATCATTTAGATACCAGCCAATTTCACTATGGTAATGTGGCTGGGGAGCCTAATTTAAAATCGCAAATTAGTCATTATTTACACAAAGCACGAAACCTAAAAACAGCCGACATCCTTATGTGTAATGGCTCTCAAGAAGCGCTTTTTTTAGTATCAAAAGCCTTTATTAATAAAGGCGATTATGTTGCAACCGAAACCTTAGGTTACCCGCCTGCTCGCAAAGCATTTTCAGCGTGTGGTGCACAGTTAGTTGATATAAAACAAGATGAATACGGTTTGTGCGTTGATGACTTAAAAGCCCAGCTCAAACGTGTAGCCATCAAGTTACTGTATTTAACGCCGCTGCATCAATACCCAACAACAGTGACGCTGTCACCAACCAGACGAATGCAAATTTATCAGTTATGTTATGAGTATGGGGTAATGATTATAGAGGATGATTATGATCACGAGTTCCATTATCGTTGTCAGCCTTTACAGCCTATGGCGGCTGACGATCCTGCCGGAATTATTATTTATTTGTCTACGTTTTCTAAAATTATGTTTTCCGCTGCGAGAATAGGTTACATCTGCGCAGATCCTAAAGTAATTGCACAGTTATTAGCATGGAAGCAGTTAATGAACCATAAAAATGATGTAGTTATGCAGTTAGCTGTTGCCCATTTTATGCAAGAAGGTGCGTTTGAGCGCCATTTAAAACGTATGACCAAACATTATAAACAGCGTTATCAAGCAATGGATAAAACATTAACGTTATTGCAATCACGAGGTTTGCCAATTGAGTATAAAAAACCTGATGGTGGTATGGCTATGTGGGTTAATTTAAATGAACCGGTGGACCAATTAAAGCAAGTACTGCAAAGTAAAGGTGTGTATATACAGGTTGAGCCTGAATTTTACTTTAAAGACTCAGAACGTAGCTTAATACCTAAGCAACATAGTTATGTACGTTTAGGATTTGCTGGGCAATCAACTTTGGCGATGCAAACTGGACTTGAATTGATTGCTGAACACGTTTTCAAATAAAGCTTATTTACTTAAGCTTTCAGCATCATAAAACATGGGTTTCAATGTGCCACAATTTATAAATTTATAATTGAGCTCACCAGCAGATGGCACTTCAGTTGAGGTGCGAAACTTTTGTAAACAGGCACCACTTAAATCAACAAACATTATATGATGATAGCTTGGTGGCTGAGTTATTTGGTGAATATAAATACGCTCGTTATTTTTTAGCGTAACCATATCGTACTGTTGCCATTTTGAGGCTGGGCTTAAATCAGTTAGCTCACGAGTAAATAACTGCTCGCTAAGCTCTATTAATTTATCACTGTAAACTAAGCTACCTCCTTGTCTAAAATCTCCAAGATACACATCTGCGGTAATCGCGACTTCTTCGCCTCGCATTAAGCGTTGAATATTAAACGGTTTGGGTTTTACTGTAACTAACTCAGCGTCACGGACTAAATCTAAAAATGGAATATCAGATACATCTACCTTGTACATAACATGCATATCATAAGGAAGCTCAAAGCTTGGAATGTTAATGGCGTATACACTTGAACCCTTATTAACTAATACCATGGCATGCTCTGCTTCATACTTGGGGTTTAATGGCGGAAGTTCTGGTGGCTCTTCAGTGTCTGCGTGGGCGCTTATTGGCACAATAAAACTAAAAAACAACAATATAAAAGTGAATAACCGCATAATAACCTCAATCTACTTATAAGCTTAAAGTGTAGCTTAGTTTATGTATTTTTTATTTAAAAACTGGCTGCTTGCTCAATAACAATGCCATGGCGCTTTGCTAGTCGCTGATGATCTCTGTCATAACCTCCGCCAATCACAGTGGCCACCGGGGTGTTATTTGCAAGACAACGCTTAAGCACTAAGTGGTCGCGCTTTTCTATTCCTTGCCAACTAATATCCAGTTTACCTAAGCCATCCTCTTGCCAAATATCAACGCCAGCATCATATAAAACCAGATCTGGGTTAAGCTCGTGTAATAAAAATTGCAGCGTATCGTCAACAATACCTAAGTATTCAGCGTCTTGCATATTATTAGCTAAACCAATATCTAAATCGCTAGGGGACTTTCTAAATGGGAAGTTTTTCTCACAGTGTATTGAACAGGTAAACGCATAAGGTTGATGAGCCAGAATGGCTGCCGTGCCATCACCTTGGTGAACATCTAAATCAAAAATCAGTACGTTAGTCACTTCACGGTTTTGAATTAACGTCTGTGCGGTAAAAGCTAAATCGTTCACCATACAAAAACCCGAGCCAAAATCACTGTGGGCATGGTGAGTGCCGCCCGCTAAATGGCACGCAAGACCACTTTTAAGCGCTAAACGCGCAGTTTGCAGTGTCCCTAATGGGGCGGTAAATGTGCGGTTCATTAGTGCTTGCGACCAGGGTAAGCCAATACGGCGCATGGCTTTTTCATCTAGGCGATTATGCCATAAATCGTGAATGTAGTTTTCACAGTGCACTATTTCTAACTCTTCAACACGACCATGTGGTGGCTCTATGATATTGCTGCCAGCAAGCCCAAGGGTTTTAACATGCTGGTATAGCTGCGCAAATTTACTCATTACAAAGCGGTGTTTGGGATCAAAACTAAACGAGTAATTAGGATGATAAACTAAAGGTAGATTGGGATTTAAACTCATATCTGCGTCGTTTAATTATTTTTGGTTATGGTAATCAACTTCACGCAGTGCGTCTATTTATGTTTGGTAAATAAGCGTTTCAAGCTCACGGTGTAATAATGTTTCATCAGCAAGGTTTAGTTCAACCAAGCGCTTTAAATGCGTAATGCTGTCTATATCAATGTTATGACATTTAAGACCAATATGGTTTTCTTCTATGTGACGAATAACCACCGGCATTTTTATTTCAATATCGCTTTGTGGCAAGGTAAAACGTAATATTGCTTCGTCATTTTTGTTGCCTGTAAAGGCATCGCTTTTAGTGATCAGTGCACCATGTAAAGAAATATCTAATAGGGTACATGCATACTGGGAGCTAGCCGTTTCCAATTGCGCTGCTGTAGAGAACATAATACGAGAAAATTGCCGACGGTTTTGCATAATAATCTTATAAAGTTGTTATTTATAATAAGCATAGCTGGTAATGCTCAACACGCCAATTTGCTCAAAGATAAAAATAGCTCGCATAAAAAAGCCCCGCATAAAATGCAGGGCTTTTAACTTATTCACTCTGGCTGTTAGCCAATTTTTTTGTACTTAATACGCTTAGGCTGTGCAGCTTCTGCGCCAAGGGTCTTTTTAAGCCACTCTTCGTACTCAGTGTAGTTACCATCAAAGAAGTTAATTTGGCCTTCGTCACGGTAATCTAAAATGTGTGTAGCAATACGGTCAAGGAACCAACGGTCATGCGAGATACACATGACACAACCAGGGAATTCTAAAATAGCATTCTCAAGGGCACGTAATGTTTCAACGTCCAAGTCATTGGTTGGCTCATCCAGTAGTACTACGTTGCCGCCTGCTTTTAACAGCTTAGCTAGGTGTAAACGGTTGCGCTCACCACCTGAAAGGTCTTTAACAAACTTTTGTTGATCGTTACCTTTAAAGTTAAAACGGCTAACATAAGCACGGCTTGGGAACTCAAAGTTACCAATTTTTAGTACATCTTGGCCATCAGAGATTTCTTGGAATACCGTTTTGCTTTCGTCCATGTTGCCACGGAACTGATCAACAGTTGCCAGTTCTACTGTTTCACCAATGCTGATATTACCGCTATCTGGCTGCTCTTCACCGCTTAGCATTTTGAATAGCGTTGATTTACCTGCACCATTGGCACCAATAATACCCACAATAGCGCCTTTAGGCATGCTAAAGCTTAAATCATCAATTAAAACACGGTCGCCAAAGCTTTTACGTAAGTTGTTTACTTCTAATACTTGGTCACCTAAACGTGGGCCAGGTGGAATAAACAATTCGTTGGTTTCGTTACGTTTTTGGTAATCAGACTGTTGTAGCTCGCTAAACTGTGCCATACGTGCTTTTGACTTAGCTTGACGACCTTTAGGGTTTGAACGCACCCACTCAAGTTCTTGTGCAATTGATTTTTGACGTGCTTTTTCAGATTTTTGCTCTTGCTGTAAGCGGGCATCTTTTTGCTCAAGCCAAGACGAGTAGTTACCTTCCCACGGAATACCTTCACCACGGTCAAGCTCTAAAATCCAGCCAGCAACATTATCAAGGAAGTAACGGTCATGCGTTACTGCCACAACGGTGCCTTCGTAGTCATGTAAGAAGCGCTCTAACCAGGCAACCGACTCAGCATCTAAGTGGTTAGTTGGCTCATCGAGAATAAGCATATCTGGTTTTTCGAGTAATAAACGACAAATAGCAACACGGCGGCGTTCACCACCCGATAGGTGCTCAATTTTAGCATCCCACTCAGGTAAACGCAGAGCATCGGCTGCACGCTCTAATACGTTATCGATATTATGACCATCGTGCGCTTGAATAACCGCTTCTAATTCACCTTGTTCTTTAGCCAGTGCGTCAAAGTCAGCGCCTTCCATTGCGTATTCGTTATACACTTCGTCAAGGCGGTTAAGGGCATGTTTTACTTCACCTACAGCTTCTTCAACAATTTCACGAACTGTTTTGCTTTCGTCCAAAACAGGCTCTTGCGGCAAGTAACCAATTTTAGTGCCTGGTTGAGGGCGAGCTTCACCTTCAAAATCTTCATCAACACCTGCCATAATGCGTAGTAATGATGATTTACCAGAACCATTTAGACCTAGCACACCAATTTTTGCGCCTGGGAAAAAATGCAACGAAATATCTTTTAAGATAGTGCGTTTTGGTGGCACAACCTTAGATACTCGACTCATCGAGAATATAAACTTATCAGGTAAAACCATGGAAGAAGCCTTCAATAATAATAAAAATTTCAATGCTGTATTGTAGTGGCTCACAGGTGAAACAGTCAACGAATGGGGCTGTTTTAAAGTACATATTCAATTTGTACAAACCGCGTGAATAAATTTCATTTAGACATCTATACATCTAGAGGTTGATATTTTTGGCATTCTGTTCATAATGAGAGCGTATTAACTCTCGGTTTTTATGAGCAGGAGCTTTAAGAATGCCAATTACAGTAGAAGATGAATTGCCAGCTATTGCACGTTTACGTCATGAAAACGTGTTTGTAATGCCAAAAACGCGTGCAAAAACCCAAGAAATACGCCCTATGCGTTTGGCTATTCTTAATCTTATGCCTAATAAAGTAGAAACCGAAGTACAGTTTATTCGCTTGTTGGCTAACTCTCCGCTGCAAGTAAATGTAGAGCTACTGCGCCTTGACACGCATCGTAGCAGTAGTAACTCAGAGCAACACTTAGATACCTTTTATCGTTACTTTTCAGAAGTGAAAAACAATAATTACGATGCACTATTAATTACCGGTGCGCCTTTGGCACATTTAGAGTATGAAGAAGTGGCGTATTGGGAAGAATTCAAAGTGATTATTGATTGGGCCGAGCAGCATGTAACCTCTACCTTGTTTTCGTGCTGGGCTGCCCACGCGGCTTTATATCACCGTTATAATTTAAAGCGCGATTTAAAAGACAATAAACTGTGTGGGGTGTTTACCCATCAATGCTACTTTGCCCATGGTGCACTTACCCGCGGCTTTGACGATACCTTTTTAGTGCCGCACTCACGCTATGGCCACATAGATATAAATAAAATAAACGCTTGTGAAGAGCTGGTGGTATTAGCGGGCTCTGAACGAGTCGGGGCGTATTTACTTAAAAATAAATCGGGCAGCCAAGTGTTTATTACCGGCCACCCAGAATACGATGCCGACAGTTTAAAAGCCGAATATGAGCGCGATTTACAAAAAAGTCCCGATGCGCCAAAGCCCGAAAACTATTTTCCTGATGACGATGCCAGCAAGCAACCGTCTAAAACATGGCAAAGTCACGCGTTTTTACTGTTTTCAAACTGGTTAAATTATTACGTTTACCAAACCACACCCTATGATATTAACTTAGTTAGCCAAGACGTAAGGACTAACAACTATGCCGAATAATTCTCAAAACAATAAGCATGAACAGCTGAGCGCTGCGCTCAAACAGCGCATTTTAATTTTAGATGGTGCAATGGGAACCATGATCCAAGCGCATAAGTTTGAAGAGCAAGACTACCGTGGTGAACGTTTTAAAGATTGGCATGTGCTTATTAAAGGCAACAACGATTTATTAAGCCTAACCAAGCCAGAAATAATAACTCAAATACACCGTAGCTTTTTAGCCGCTGGTGCCGATATTATCGAAACTAACACCTTTAACTCGACCACCATTTCGATGGAAGATTACGACATGGCGAATATAAGCCGTGAAGTCAATTTAGAGTCGGCTAAGTTAGCTCGCGCTGTATGTGATGAATTTAGCGCTAAAACCCCAGAAAAACCGCGCTATGTAGCAGGTGTTTTAGGGCCAACATCTAAAACCTGTTCGTTATCGCCGGATGTAAACGACCCCGGCTATCGTAATATCACCTTTGATAAGTTAGTGACTGCGTATGTTGAGTCAACCCTTGCGCTTATGGAGGGCGGTGTAGATATAATTTTAATCGAAACCATATTCGACACGCTTAATGCAAAAGCGGCATCGTTCGCGGTAGAAGAAGCGTTTGAACAAGCAGGGCGCACATTGCCAGTGATGATTTCAGGTACTATTACCGATGCCTCAGGCCGTACGCTTTCAGGGCAAACCACCGAAGCATTTTATAACTCTATTCGCCATATTAAGCCGCTTTCAATTGGCTTAAATTGCGCCCTTGGGCCAGATTTACTGCGCCAATACGTTGAAGAGCTATCGCGCGTGTGCGAAACCTTTGTCTCTGTTCACCCTAACGCCGGCTTACCCAATGAGTTTGGTGAATATGACTTAGAAGCAGACGATATGGCAAAAGAGATCATAGATTGGGGTAAATCGGGCTTTATTAATATTGTTGGCGGTTGCTGTGGCACTACGCCTGCGCACATTCGTGCCTTTGCCAAAGGGCTTGAAGGCACAGCACCACGAAAATTACCTGAGCTTGAAGTGCGTATGCGTTTATCAGGCCTAGAAGCCTGTAACTTAAATTAAGGAGCCGCCAATGACCCAACATATTGCAGTATTTACCAATGTCGGCGAGCGTACTAACGTAACTGGCTCGGCCATGTTTAAACGTTTGATCATGGAAGAAGACTACGAAACAGCCCTTAATGTAGCTCGCGAACAAGTAGAAAATGGCGCCCAAGTTATTGATATCAACATGGACGAAGCCATGCTGGACTCAAAAGCGGCCATGGTGAAGTTTTTAAACTTAATTGCCTCAGAGCCTGATATTTCTAAAGTACCTATTATGGTCGACTCCTCTAAATGGGAAGTAATAGAAGCCGGCTTAAAGTGTATTCAAGGCAAGGCTATTGTTAACTCAATATCCCTTAAAGAGGGTGAAGAGCCGTTTATTCGCCAAGCTAAAATTATAAAACGCTTTGGCGCCGCCGCTGTTGTGATGGCATTTGATACCGACGGCCAAGCCGATACTGCAGACCGTAAGTTTGAAATTTGTGAGCGCAGCTACCGTATTTTGGTTGATGAAATTGGCTTCCCGCCAGAAGATATTATATTCGACCCCAACATATTTGCCGTTGCCACCGGCATAGAAGAGCACGACAACTACGCCGTAGAATTTATTGAAGGCACCCGCCGTATTAAGCAAAACTTACCGCACTGTAAAGTGTCGGGTGGGGTATCAAACGTATCGTTCTCGTTTAGAGGTAATAACCCAGTACGTGAAGCGATTCACTCGGTGTTTTTATACCATGCTATAAAAGCGGGTATGGATATGGGCATAGTAAACGCAGGGCAACTTGCGGTTTACGACGACATCCCTGAAGAACTTCGTAAAGCTGTAGAAGATGTAATTCTTAACACCGACCCCGGCGCGGGCGAGCGCCTTGTTGAACTTGCGCCTAAATATTCAGGCATGGCACAAGCTGAGCGGGTAGAAGATTTAGAATGGCGCACTTGGCCGGTTGAAAAACGCCTAGAGCATGCCCTTGTAAAAGGCATTACCACCTTTATAGATGAAGACACAGAAGAGTGCCGTGCTAGCGCCGATAAACCTATTCACGTCATTGAAGGGCCACTTATGGATGGCATGAACGTGGTTGGGGATTTATTTGGTGCCGGTAAAATGTTTTTACCCCAAGTGGTTAAATCGGCTCGTGTGATGAAGCGAGCCGTAGCCTACCTTGACCCATTCATTGAAGCCGAAAAAGAGGAAGGCGCCACCAACGGTAAAATTGTTATGGCTACCGTAAAAGGTGACGTGCATGACATAGGTAAAAACATTGTTGGCGTAGTACTACAATGTAATAACTACGAAGTAATCGACCTTGGCGTAATGGTGCCAGCAGATAAAATACTGCAAACCGCGATTGACGAAAAAGCCGATATTATAGGCCTTTCGGGCTTAATTACCCCATCGCTTGATGAAATGGTACACGTTGCCAAAGAAATGAAACGCCGAGGCTTTGAGCTACCACTCATGATTGGTGGGGCAACCACCTCAAAAGCGCATACCGCAGTAAAAATAGAGCCGCAGTACGACAAAGGCGTGGTGTATGTAAATAACGCCAGCCGCGCGGTGGGTGTGGTGTCTAATTTACTTTCTAAAGATCACAAAGCAGAATTTTTAGCTAAAACTACCGCCGAGTACGACAAAGTACGCGAACAACAAGCACGCAAAAAGCCGCGCTCAAAACCAGTAACCATACAGCGCGCCCGCGATAATGCTGCAAAGCTCGATTGGGATAACTACACACCACCCGTGCCTAAAAAGTTGGGCGTGACTGAGTTTAAAAATGTATCAATCGCGACTTTACGTAAATACATAGACTGGACGCCGTACTTTATGACCTGGTCAATCGCCGGTAAATATCCGCGCATATTGACCGACCAAGTAGTGGGCGAACAAGCACAAAGCTTGTTTAAAGATGCCAACGATATGCTCGATGAGCTTGAAAAGTCAGGCACTTTGCAACCATTAGGTGTTATTGGTTTATTCCCAGCAAACCGTGTGGGCGATGATATAGAAATTTACACCGACGAAACGCGAAAAGAGCTATTAACTACCTCATGTCATTTACGCCAGCAAACCGAAAAAACCGACTTTGCTAACTACTGCCTAGCCGATTACATTGCGCCAAAAGGCACCCCCGATTACTTTGGTGCGTTTGCGGTAACAGGCGGTTTAGAAGAAGACGATCTCGCTAATGCGTTCGACGCACAGCAAGATGACTATAATAAAATAATGGTAAAAGCGGTTGCTGATAGGCTCGCCGAGGCCTTTGCTGAATACTTGCACGAACAAGTGCGTAAAGAGTATTGGGGATATGCACCCGATGAAAACCTGGGTAACGATGAGCTAATCCGCGAAAACTACCAAGGTATTCGCCCAGCACCGGGTTACCCAGCGTGCCCAGAGCACACCGAGAAAAAGAAAATTTGGCAACTACTCGATACCGAAAAGCGCATTGGTATGCAGCTCACCAGCTCGTACGCCATGTGGCCAGGTGCTGCGGTTTCGGGTTGGTACTTTTCACACCCACAAGCGAAATACTACGCCGTAGCGGCAGTACAACGTGACCAAGTGGAAGACTACGCCAAGCGAACCAATATGACGCTCGCAGAAGCCGAAAGGTGGTTATCGCCTAATTTGGGGTATGATCCTGATTAGAAGAGCAGTGGTAAAAAGTTGAAGCGGTCAGTTTTTAGCTGTCAGCTATCAGTAAAACAAAAACGAGCCAAGTTAGGCTCGTTTTTTATTTTAAGAACTAGGTTGTTTACAAAGAGTTTATTTAGTGGAATTATTAATCAATATATAAATTCCCGTTTTAGGGGGCACTAACTAAGATAATGGGTAATGTTAAGCAATTAGCTTTTTTAAAAGGATTTACATGAATAAAAAAACTTCAAACTTAGTCATTATATTTTTATCTGCATTCATTACATCGTTTGTTAGCCGCTATTTAACTGATTCAATAATAAACCTAAAAGATCTACCTTTTTATATGGAGTTTTTACTTTTCCTAGCTATTTATTTGGTAATTTATTTCCCACTAAATTGTGTATTCGAAAAATTCGTTGTTAAGTCAACATCTGATAGTTAGCAAAACAGTAAGGCAGAATGAGTCAGAGGGTTCGCTATACAAGGCTTTACAGGTATCTTTGCTTATTGTTTTGTCGCATATCTGTGTAGTAATCGGCTTGCTCTTAACCACTTTTAAACAAGGCAATTTTATGAAAACGATTGGCATGCTCGGAGGTATGAGTTGGGAGTCAACAGCCAGTTATTATAAAGCTTTAAACGAAGGCGTTAAAAACTCATTGGGTGGACTACATTCTGCCAAAATTTGTATGGTGAGCGTCGATTTTGCAAAAATTGAAGCGCTGCAGCATCAGGGCGATTGGCAACAAACAGCTAAGTTACTCACCAAGGCGGCTAAATCTGTTGAGGCTGGTGGTGCCGACTTTTTACTTATTTGTACCAACACTATGCATAAAGTGGCCGATGAGATTGCCAGTAATATTACCATTCCTATTTTGCACATCGCCGATGCCACCGCCGAGCAACTAAAGCACGATAACATTACGCGAGTAGGGTTGTTGGGCACGCAATTTACAATGGAGCAAAACTTTTACAAAGAGCGTTTAACTAATAAGCATAACATTGAGGTATTAATACCTGAGCCTAATGAGCGAAAGCGAGTGCACGAGGTTATTTATTCGCAGTTATGCCAAGGGATTATTGATGACGATTCGCGAGCTGATTATGTGCGTATTATAGAGCGCTTATTTGCACAAGGCGCACAGGCCGTTATTTTAGGTTGTACTGAAATCGCCTTGTTGGTAAAGCCACAACATACGCAGGTTCCGCTTTACGACACCACCAAAATACATGCCGAGGCAGCAGTGAAGTTAGCACTGGCAAAATAGTTAAGCTTGAGATAACAAAAAAAACCGCCAATTGGCGGTTTTTTATTAGCAAGTAAAGCTGTTAACACGCTTTATTTTAATGGCCTTTCTCAAAGTCATTTACTTCGCGCTCGGCTTAACTTCCTTTAACCTATACATCTGAAGCTTTAATTATTGTATTTTATATAGGCTTGTTTATCATATGAGGTCTATTTACAAAGGCATGTGAATATTTAAGCTTATAGGGAATCATGTAGCAACCCTCCACAAAATGTTCACGGCCTATTTTTAAGGCTTCTTGTTTATGTCATTTTTAACGACACTTAAAAAGTTTGGTAATCATATTGGTGCTTACAAAGTGCACTTGTGCCCTGAGGTGAAAGGCCAAGTTAGTGAAAAGGGCAAGCCTTTATCTAATGTGAGAATAGACAGAGTATTAAATTTTTCTGATGGCAAATGTGCTGAAGATTTCACTTACACCGATAAGAACGGAAGTTTCTTACTACCTGAAATTAATATCCGTTCTAATCAACCAGCAGTCCCACTTGCTGAGATTTTTACTTCTCAAGCTATTTATTTATCCTACAATCATGAAGAATATTGCCTTTGGGGTTCCAGATTGTCAGGCGCTAAATACCGAGAGGAATATGCAAAAAAATTAAGGCAATTAATAGCCGATACCACTGATGAAAAGGTTCTTTTTAAATTTGAGAATAAAAAAACTGAAGGCTATAAATTTGAAGCTTTAAGTATCTGTCGTTGGTCTGATGATTTTGAAGTAGTGGAAAAAAATGCTTATTTTGACCTTTCAGAAATTGAAACAGATGATAATTAATAAAACAAAACCTAAATTATAAGGAAATATTGATGAATGTTTTAAGCCCTGCAATAGCTGCTAACTTTGCTGCTATCTCATACGAAAGCCTTGATAAAAGAGGCTTAAGAGCTAATCCATATTTTGAAAGGATTAGCTCTTTATTTTCATTCGAATCAGAATCTATAAAAGGTGTAAGTGGTTCTATTCTTGAGCGAGTTTTTAATCACTCGACCAATTTTGGCTGTATTGCAAAAGGTAAGAAGGGTGCATATGAAGATGATTATGTTTTAGCTTTACGTGGCACGGCAAAAATACGTGATGTTGTTACTGACTTACATTGTGGTTTAAGTACTTGTAGTAATAATCAACCTGTACATGCAGGCTTCAACCATACATTTAACTCTTTCAAAAATCAGTTAGAGCTGTATTTTAAACAAAGCACTAAGAAAAAATTAAACATTCATGTTGTAGGTCATAGTTTAGGTGGTGCTTTAGCAAACTTAGCTGCTAACTGGTTAAAGCAACGTTTTGGAGCGAATGTAAAATTATATACTTTTGGTGCACCGCGAGTTGGTTATAATAGTTTTGCAGTAAAAACTGAGTCCGCAACAGATAATAGCATTTATCGTTGTGTACATGCAGCCGACCCAGTTCCTTTAGTGCCTGTGTGGCCATTTATGCATACGGAGCAAGAATATATTTTACACGGTGCTGCCACTATTACTCCAAAAGCACATAGTATGACTAAGGATACGCCAGGATATTTGCATACAGCTAGCAACTTCAAAAGTTATTCTGCTATTAACAAGGGAATGGAAAAACGAATTCAAGAAGAGGTAAGGCTTGATTATGAGAGACGACTCGAATGTAGCCGCACCTCTAAATGGGCTCGGAAAATTGGTGCAGCTTTAATTACTCATTTACGTGAGACTGGTAAATTATATGCGATACAAAATCATTTTTCGAACGCTCTCACAGTATACGATCAGATAGCTAAAGCATTAGCTGATAGCATTGATTTTTCTAAAAATTGTACTAAAGATGTAAAAGGGATTTTAGGGCATATGCTGACATTTTGTGGCTATCCATTTCAGGTGATTTCTTTTACTTACGCTTCTATTAGGCATATTTTGCAATTAATGCTTAAAAATATTTTTGCACTTGCTGGCGAAGCGCTAGCATTAGCAAAACCTTCCTAGAATTAAGGTATACAAAAAACCGCCAATTGGCGGTTTTTTATTAGCAAGTAAAGCTGTTAACACGCTTTATTTTAATGGCCTTTCTCAAAGTCATTTACTTCGCGCTCGGCTTCCTCTTTCGATTTACCGTATTTTTGCTGTATTTTACCAACAAGCTCGGTACGGCTACCTTCAATTTTATCTAAATCATCGTTGGTAAGATCGCCCCATTTTTGTTGCGCTTTACCTTTAAGTTCTTTCCAGTTTCCTTCGATACGATCGCTATTCATAATTAGCTCCTTATTAAGAGTGATGATTTTTCATTTTAAAAGCGTTACTAATAAAATGATTTTTAACGTTCACTTATAAAGTTGCAAAGGCTATACCAGAAAATAAAACTTTTAATTTTATTTATATATCAACTGCTTATGGTTTTTTGATGCGTAAAGTTTTTTAGCTGGTGGCGAGCTTTATAAAAATTCTGCAGGGTGGCTTGTAATTATTGCAGGGACTGTGACTTCAGGGGCTGTTACTTCAGGGGGGATTATTGCAGGGACACTGTGCTGGTTTTTTATAAGTACAAAAAAAGCGAGCTGTTAAAGCTCGCTTTGGTGTTTAATAAAGGAATTAATGTCTAAAGCTTGGCATTAGCGCAGGAATGCCTGGCAGCATACCTACCAATGCCATTACACCGGTTAATAACACAAACATAATAAGTGGGATGATCCAGCGGCTCATTCGTGATAAATCAGCACTTCTTTCTTTACAGCCAATAAGGCCCAAGTTATCCAAAAGCATAGTCAGTGACCAACCAAATGCAGGGTTTACTAAGCTTGAGGCAAACACCACAATAGCTGCCGACTGCGTGGTTTTACCTTCACGGGTCATTTCCATACCCGCTTCAAGTAGTGGAATAAACACCCCTACAATTAAGGCAACACACAATACTGGCTGCCAAATAGCTAAGTCCATTGGATAGCCCCAAACACCCGCGATAATACAAAATAACGCAGTTAAAATAGCGCCTGCAGGAATAGGGCGTTTTGCAATAGCAGCAGGAACAATGTAAGTGCCCCAAGATGATGCAAAGTTAGCACCGCCTAATAGCGAGCCAAAGGTTTGTCTTGTTGATGCGCTAAGCATGGTATCGTCAATATTCATTTGTACTTTTTCAGTACGCTCTGGGTAACTAATTTTTTGAAATACTTGATGGCCTAAAAAGTCAGGCGACCACATAGCAACCGCTAAAACTGCAAAAGGAAGTACAACTACAAAGCTTTCAGCGGTTGGTAAACCAAGCATCCAACCAGTGTTTTCCCCCCACCAGTACATAGGGTTCATGTTTGGTAAGCCCGGTGCGGTATGAAACTCAAACGGTGCGCCCAATGCAAAAGCAGTAAAACCACCAATTAAACAGCTCAGTGGCACGGCTAACCAGCGTTTTTTGTAATGCTCCAATAAAGCATAAAGTAAAATTGTGGCTAAGATTACGATAAAAGCAATATGGGTCATTTGAATTTCTTCAGCCCATGCAAACAGCTTTTTAACTTGTGAAATGGTACCCACAAAGCCTAAATAGAGGAGTAGGCCACCACACACCCCTTTACTGGTGAGCTTGGCCATGAGGCTGCCGCCTTTACTAAATGCTAATATCAATCCAAAGGCACCTATGAGTAAACCAAAGGCCATAGGGTGTCCGCCTGCGGCAACCACAATAGGAATTAATGGAATGAGTGGGCCATGAGTACCCGCTAAGTTAGCGGTCGGTAAAATAAAGCCCGAAAATAGTAAAATAAATAGCGAAACAATTAAAAGTTCGTAGCGTACGTTTTCAAGTACAAAGCCATCACTTAAACCCAAAGGGCCTGCAAACGTGGCAGCAATGGCTGCAACCATGACTACTTTACCTATAGTAGCGGCCATCGCAGGAATGGTGTCTTCAAATTCAAAGCGATAATCTCTAAATGGTAAATTTGGACGCCAGCGTTTTGGCTGCATAATTTGCAGTTCGTGCTCTAGGTAAGCGTCGCGGCTTTCAAACTCAGAGCTGGGCTTATGAAGATTTTCATAGCTATCGGACACGGTTTGAGTATCCGCTCCTGGTATAGCATCAGATGAATTATCATCTAGCGGCTTGGTGGTCATGACTTCTCCTGCAACTTAGTTGCTAACTCAAAATAAAAATACAGCTTTTACAAAGCAAATGAACATTGAGTGTGCAGGGTAAAACAGCTTGCTACAGATTGTAATTAGGCAAAAGGTCGTGCATAGCCCAGTTTAACGCTTTGTAAGTGTTAACAAAAATAGCAAAGGGATGTGTTGTAACTGGCTTGTTAAATTTAAAAGTCATTTAAATTCAATGTCTTATGCTTTTGTTTTCACAGTGTGATCTTGCCATGCAGAATAGCAAAAAGGTCATAAAATCAGCAGGTTCAGCAGCAATCATTCTTTAGTCTAATAAAGGTGGCGTTAGCCGCTATTTGCTTATTATAAATACAATTAGCCGCAAAGTTGCACAAAAGCTAACAATACTAAGCTTTAGCGGAACGACTATTTTTGGACTCAAGATAGGATTTTGAAAGGTAATAATAGGAGTAAAGTAAAAATATGGCGTAAAGTGATTAAACAAGGAAAAGCCTTTATGGAACGTATTTATAAAGGCATTTCTGGGTACGCTTGTTTGTTTTCACCGCCAGTTAAACGCTGTAACAACCGACGTTGGCTTGACAGTAATTGCCCTGAGCGTTCATTCATTATTTTGCAGGTTTTAGTTTTTAGCTCAAGCTGGTGTAATAATTTTGTAGTGAGCGAGTTTATATCAGCAGGCAGCAACGCGGTTAATTGTGCTAAGCCTTCTTTGCCACCTTGCAAGCCTAAACTCACCAAAAAGCCATCGCGCTGGTTATGCGATTCGTTTAAGCTTTCTAAAAAGCCAAGCATTTTTTTATTGTGTGTTTCTAGTTGCACATTACGTTGGCTTAGCAATTCGTATTGCGTTTCAAGTAATTCAATTAATGCGTCTAGCTTAATAATGTCTTGTTGCAGACTTACAATATACTCTTTTACAGTTTTCATTTTTTATGAAGTTCAACCATAGCGTTAACGGTTTCATTAATATTAATTTTAAATTCACCACTGGCAATTGCCGCTTTCATTTGGGCTACTTTATCCATATCAACGTCTGGCTTTGCAGCTAAATCTTGAAATGTTGAGTCTATTGATTTACTTAATGCACTCACTGAATTTACTTGCTCTTGTTTAGCCGCTACAGGTTGTTGCTCTGGTTTTGCATCCAGTGATGAACGCTGGTTTGTTTTTTGGCTTTGCTCAACCGCAGTGGTTGTTATTGCGCTTATATTCATTGTTTGTTACCTAATTCGTTTATCGAATTTATATTGCTTAGTTTATATCAGCGACCAAGTACAAGCATTACTTAACTTTTATTTCGACATTTTTTAAAATGCCGCCTCTGCCACACCTTGCGCAATTACTCTGCCCTGAACTACTTTTTTTGATGATAAATTTTTTACATTAATAACCTCACCAAGCTGACCATCTTCAAGGGCAATGGCTTTAACATTGGCTGAGAAAGTAGCGGTATTTATTTGCAGTGAAATATGCTCATTTTTATTGATTAAATACTGCTTTTCTAGGTATCGGTTGGAGATCACCGTACCTTTATCAATCTCGCGTTTAACGGTGAATCCAACGAGCTGGTCAATACTTGTTTCGCCTTGGTGGCGGTGCTTTCCTAAATCCACGCTTTTGTATTCTAAGTCTTGCTTATTAAGCACTTTACCTCGGTTCAAGGTGTGCTTGGCAGCTACTAGGTCTATCCACACACTTACTTTGGCGCTGGCTCTAAAACGCCAAGCAGGCGATGGGCAAGATACAGAAATACTTACTCTGCCTGCGGGTGGCGTGTGATTTTGTGAGCGAGCGATTTGCAACTCATCACAGTTTAGGTTTTCGCTGCCTTTAGGAATAAATAGCTCTATGTTTTGCTGCTGACTCTGCGAATTAATCGAGTGCAAATAGCTATTTATTTCACTGTGTAAAAACTGCCGAATTTCTTTATCAAGATTAATGGGGGTGGCCATAGCATGAGCTGGCAGTAGTCCAATAGTTAAAAGTAAGCGGAAAAACCAACGCTTCCCTTGGGGAAGTTCAGCTTCCGTATGTTGGGCTGTTTTTTGCTCTTTTTTTATATAAGTCATTGAAAAAATATACTTTTAAAAGTTGGCATAAAGGTTGTTATACACAAGGTAGAAAGTGTATGCGAAGCGCGAAAGCATACAAGAAACAAAAATTAGAGGCAACAATGGAACTATTTGATAAAGCGTTAGGTGTTCACCCTTTTTCAATGAAATTAAGGTTAGACAGAGCAGAAATCATTGCCAGTAACTTGGCTAATGTTGACACGCCAGGGTTTAAATCTCGAGATGTAGATTACCGTCAAATTATGCAAAGTGTTTCATCCAGTTTTTCGCAAAACAGAGAGGTTGATTTTGCTGGCGTACAAACAGATGAACTTAAATATCGCGTTCCTTATCAACCATCAAGTGATGGTAATACTGTTGAGTTAAATATTGAGCAAGCAAAATTTGCTAGCAACAGTATGGATTTTCAAACCAGTTTGACCTTTTTAAATATGAAAATAAATGGCTTACATAAAGTTATTTCAGGGAAATCATAATGTCTTTTAATTCAATTTATGACGCTAGCGGCAGCGCCATGCGCGCTCAAGTTATTCGCCTCGATACCATTGCATCTAACTTAGCTAATGCCGATACCGCAGCCGGTTCAGAAGCGGACGCTTACAAGGCACTTAAACCGGTATTTTCTGCTTTGTACAAACAAACTCAAGACAGCCAATCAATTTCAGCCTCGGTTGATGTACTGGGGATCACTGAGTCAAACCGTGCGGTAGAGCAGCGCTACGAGCCAAATAACCCAATAGCTAACAACGATGGTTATGTATTTTACTCCAACGTAAATGCACTTGAAGAAATGGCAGACATGATGTCTGCAAGTCGTAGCTACCAAACATCTGTTGAAGTTATGGGGCGTGTAAATAGCATGCAGCAAAGCATTCTTAAGTTAGGACAATAATTTTATGCAAGTTAATTCAGCCGTTCCAAGCGCTGCAGACGCCACAAAAAATACCACGAATATTGCCGGTAATAGTTCTGCAGATGAAATGTCGACCATGTTTTTAGAGTTACTCGTTGCGCAAATTAGTAATCAAAATCCATTACAGCCTATGGATGGCACCCAGTATGTGAGCCAGCTTGCGGAGTTTTCTAATGTTGAGTCGTTACAAAGCATTCGCCAAAACACCGCCGACGGCTTGGATTATGTCAGCAGCTTAGCGGTGCTTGAAGCCACTAATATGGTTGGTAAAACGGTTGATGTACAAGCAAGCAGTATTGCCCTTGAGCAAGATGGCAGTGTCTCAGGCATGGTTAATTTAGGGGAAGGCGCAGATTCAGTCACTGTGCAACTTTATAACCAACAGGGTGAATTAGTTGAAGAAAAACAACTGCCTTATTCTGGAGTCGGTTCGCTGCGTTTTGAATTTGAAAACCAAGAAGCCGGTGCGTATGCAGTGAGAGCGTATGCCACTACCGCAGAGGTGCCAAAGCAGCTTGATACTTGGTTAAGCGGTGAGGTTGAGCGTGTTTCTGTAGGTAAATCGTTAGAAGATATTTTATTGCAAGTCGATGGTTTGGGTAATTTTGGCATCACTGAAATTAATCAAGTGGCATAAATAAGAGGAATAAATAATATGTCTATGTTCAATATAGGATTAAGTGGTCTTAAAAGTACCCAAACAGGATTAGAAGTAACCAGTAATAATATTGCTAACTCGGGTACTGCTGGTTATAAAAATAACACTGCAGAATTTGCCGCGGTTTATAACGGTAGCCAACGCGGCGGCGTAAAAGTTGCCAATGTTAAAGAAGACTTTGTCACCGGTGGTGAAATTGTGCGTACCGGTAACGCGCTGGATATTGCTATTGATGGCCAAGGTTTTTTTGCCATATCAGAAAACGGCCGTACGGCTTACACCCAAGCAGGCCAGTTTCAGTTAGATAACGACTTAAATATTGTTAATGCCAACGGCGGCAAACTGCAAGGCTTTGGCGTGTCTCAAGTTGATGGTGGTGATCCGACAATTGTACCGGGTGTATTAACCGATTTAAAAATTGAAGCCTCAAACATAGAAGCGCAAGCTAGTACAAACATTAACTTTAACGGTAACTTAAGTTCTTCTAGCGATGTGATTGCTTATCCAACAGCTCCTGCGGTATTTGATCCTAAAGATGGCAGCCAATATAACTTTTCTCAATCTACCGAAGTGTTTGACTCATTAGGTAATAGCCATGTGATGACCCAGTACTTTAACCATACGGGTAGTAACGAATGGCAAGCGATGTTTTTCTTAGATGGTAAACCCCTTACTCAAGGTCAGCTCTCAGCGCTTGGTGCGACGACAGGTTCTCAAGCTATTGATGATGGTGCGGGTGGTTCAATTAACGCCGGAACCATTACACTTAACTTTGATACCGATGGCCAAATGGTGCCGTTTTCAGGCGATTTAACGGCGGTTGATTTAGAAGTGCCTATTACTTCAACACCAGGTAATGCAGAAATAACCAGTGGTGCTGCAGCATTAAATATCGCACTTAAATTCGATGGCACTACGCAGTTTGGTTCAAGTTTCGGTGTTAACGAAAATGATGCCAACGGCTATACCTCAGGGGCGTTCTCTGGTGTGAAAGTTGAAGACGACGGCCGTGTATTTGCAACATTTACTAACGGTGAATCTAAATTACAAGGCCAAGTTGTACTTGCTTCGTTTGCGAATGTTGATGGTTTAGAGCAAGGCAGCAATACCGTGTGGTATCAAACTGAAGAGTCTGGCTCTGCACTCTACGGCGAGCCAGAAAGTGGCTCTTTGGGTAAATTGCTATCGGGTTCATTTATGGGCTCAAATGTTGATATTAGTGAACAGCTGGTTGGCTTAATGTCATTTCAACAAAACTACCAAGCCAACGCAAAAACCATCAGCAGCGCTGATGAAATGATGCAAATTTTATTTAGTAACACCTAAGGAAGCTGAGCGTGGAAAAGTTAATTTATACCGCCGTCTCGGGTGCTGAACTTAATAATACCGCCTTACGTGTTGCTGCAAATAACCTAGCAAATGTTAGTACGGTGGGCTTTAAAGCCGACTTAGAGCAAGCGCAATCAATGATGGTACAAGGCGAAGGCTTTCGTACTCGTTACCACGCGCAACTAACGCCAGTAACCACTGATTTATCGTCAGGGCCAATCATGGATACTGGCCGTAATCTTGATATAGCACTGAGCAACGGCGGTTATTTACAGGTGATGGATGACAACGGTGAGCCTGCTTATACCCGTGCGGGTAACTTAGTGGTTGATGCCGATGGCTTTGTTACTGTTAATGGCCGACGCGTGCAAGGTGACGGTGGCGATATTCAACTTCCTGAGTTTGGTGATATTGAAATTGGCTCAAACGGCATGATTAACCTAACCCCCATTGGTGGCGGTGTAATTGCAGAAGATGCGCAAATTAAATTAGCCAGCACCGATGCAAACTTAATCAAAGGTGCTGATGGCTTACTCAGAGCTAACGATTTACAGCCGCTTGAAGCCGACGAAACAATCACAGTAAGAACTGGTGCTTTAGAAGGCTCTAATGTGAATGCCGTGGCTGAAATGATCAAAACCATGAATATCAGTCGCCAATTTGAGATGAATGTAAAAATGATGAAGTCTGCTGACGAATTAGCAACCAGCGGTAATAAACTCATCAGTGGACGTGGATAAACAGGAAGCCAAACATGAATTCAGCATTATGGGTGAGTAAAACCGGTCTTGCAGCGCAAGATTTAAGAATGACAACAATATCTAATAACCTCGCGAACGTGAGCACTGCCGGGTTTAAAAAAGACAGAGCGGTATTTGAAGACTTATTTTACCAAGTACAAAAACAACCTGGCGCGCAGGTAGATGAGCTTAATCAGCTGCCATCTGGGATTCAGGTGGGAACCGGTGTGCGTATTAACGGCACGCAAAAGCAATTTACTGAAGGCAGTTTTGAAACAACCAGTAACCAGTTAGATGTGGCCATTGCTGGGCAAGGTTTCTTTCAAATTGAAAGCCCTGACGGCGAGTTATTATTTACCCGTAACGGTCAGTTTCAGCTTAACTCTGAGTCATTACTGGTAAACAGCAACGGCTTACCATTGGCACAAAATATTGCGCTACCAGAGGGCACCACTAAAGTAAGTATTGGCACCGACGGCACCGTTACTGCGGTAGTAGGTAAGGATGCGCAAGCGGTTGAGTTAGGCCAAATGTTAACGGTTAACTTTGCAAACCCTGCAGGCTTACAGAGCTTAGGTGGCAATTTGTACCGCGAAACAGCGGCATCCGGTGAACCTGTTGAGGGTATCCCTGGCGAAGATGCTTTTGGGGGCTTACAACAATTTACTATTGAAGGCTCAAACGTGAGCGTCGTTGATGAAATGGTGAGCATGATTGCCGTACAGCGCGCTTACGAGATGAACGCTAAAGTAGTCTCTGCGGCAGATGAAATGCTGCGCTTTATAAACCAAAACGTATGATTATGATGAATAAGTTAACATTATTTTTGCTGCTTTTAGGTGTTGCTGGTTGCAGCAACACTCCATCAAAAACCCAAATGGTGGAATGTGAAGTGGTGTATGGGGAAGTGAAATGCCCACAAAATACCACTCAAAAATCAGTTCAAGACTATGAAATAAGCCAAGATGCCTATGCACAGGGTTTGAATCAGCAAGATGGTAGCTTATTTCAAGATAACTATATGTTTTCTTTGTATGCAGATAAACGTGCTTACCGGGTTGGCGATATTTTAACTGTGGTGCTGAACGAGCGTACGCAATCGAGTAAAAGTGCCGATTCGAGTTTAGATAAAAGTACCGACTTGGATGTTTCGGTGCCAGTAGCTGGTGCACTCAATGTAGCTGATTTTAATTTGGGTATAGGCTCGAGTGCTAAGTTTGACGGTGAAAGCAGTGCCAGCCAGCAAAACTTCCTCAGTGGCGCTATTACTGTACGGGTTAATCATGTTTTATCTAATGGGTCGCTGGTTATTAAAGGGCGTAAGCAAATTAAGCTCAACCAAGGTGATGAATACATTGAAATTGAAGGGTTGGTTCGCCCAGGCGATATTGATGTAAGTAACCGTGTTTCGTCGCTTCGTATTGCAGAGGCACAAATAAGTTATACCGGCAAAGGCACTTTGGCAGATGCGAATCGCCCAGGTTGGTTTACCACTTTATTTACCCGATTCTTAAATCCGTTTTAAGGGATTACTGAGGTTTTAATGAAATATTTACTATTAATGCTAGTGTGCTTTTTTAGCCTATTAGCGCCTGCAACTGTAGCCGCCAAAGCTCGTCCATTACTCGATATTGTTGATGTGCTAGGTGTGCGAGAAAACCAACTGGTAGGTTACGGACTAGTGGTAGGTTTACCGGGGTCGGGTGATAAAGCCCAAGTGAAATTTGCCGGTCAATCGTTAAGTAATATGCTAAAGCAATTTGGTGTCTCTGTAGATGAAGAACGATTACCAAAATCAAAAAATATAGCGGCTGTTGCGGTACATGCTACGTTGCCGCCAATGGGAAGCCCAGGCCAAGCCATTGATGTAACTGTGAACTCATTAGGCGATGCAAAAAGCTTACATGGTGGTAGCTTAATGTTGACCCCGTTAAAAGGGGTTGATGGCAAAGTGTATGCGCTAGCACAAGGTAACTTAGTGGTAGGGGGTATTAATGCCAGTGGTAAAAGTGGCTCCTCGGTGACTGTCAATGTGCCTACATCGGGGCTTATTCCCAATGGCGCCATCATTGAGCGCAGTGTTACGGCTATGTCTGAAAGCCAAAGCGATGTAATTCTTAATTTAAAAGATCCAAATTATCAAACTGCTCGCAATGTCGTGCGCGCAATAAACAAAGTATTTGGACCCGATGTGGCCACTGCTGAAAATTGGGCGCGTTTAGTGGTCAGTGCGCCAAGCGATGCCAATAGTCGCAACACGTTTATGTCGATGCTACAAGACATTAGTGTAGAGCAAGGCTCTGAGCGTCCTAAAATCGTATTTAATAGTCGCACCGGTACTGTCGTAATGAACGATACTGTACGGGTGAATCAGGCGGCGGTTAATCATGGCAATTTAACCATTACCATTAGCGAACAAGAGCAAGTGTCGCAACCTGGGCCGTTTTCAAATGGCCAAACCACAGCTACACAATCAAGTGATATCACGGTAGATCAACAACAAAGAAATATGCTGCTGTGGCCTGAAGGCACCTCATTAGATGAAATAGTTAAAGCCGTTAATGCACTTGGCGCAACGCCAGCCGAGCTTATGTCGATATTAATTGCACTTGATAATGCTGGGGCTTTAGAAGCCGAGCTATTAGTTATTTAAAGGAAATAACCATGAAAATAGAAGCGTCACCCATATTATCTCAGTCATTAGCGATAGACCCCACTCATCTTGAAAACATCACCGGCAACAGTGAAGCAGGCGTAAAGCAAGCAGCAGAGCAGTTTGAAGCGATTTTTTTACAACTGGTATTAAAAAGCATGGACAGCACCACCAAAACCATGGCCGGTGACAATGGTTTTTTTAATAGTAACGAGCAAGCCCAATTTAGAGACATGCACAATGCTCAAACTGCGCAGCACTTAGCCTCAACTCATCAACTGGGTTTAGCCGAAGCGATTATTAAGCAGTTTGATGAGAAAATTACCCCGATAGAAAATACATTTAAGAATAGCCAGACCTTGGTCGCTAATGATCATTATGAAGGTGCTGAAAAAGTTGAGTCGACTCAAAGCTATGATATTTATGCAGGGTCAGCTTTTGCTCAGCCATTGAATGCTATTACGATTAGGTAATTAATTATGTCTATGTTAAATAACGCGTTAAGCGGCCTCAATGCAGCAAATATTGCGCTGACTGTGTCAGGGCAAAATGTGGCGAATGCAGCTGTTGAGGGTTATTCACGTCAGCAAGCCCAATTTAAAACCTCAAATGTGTACTTAGGTGGTGTTGAGGTTGCATCGGTTGACCGTGTTGTTGACGCTTTTTTAAATGATGATATTTGGCGCACTAATTCTGATACCACTTATTATGAAAACAAGCAGTCTTACCTAGGCTTTATTGAGCAAATAATTGGTACCGACTCACTCAACTTAAATAACTCCCTTGCAAGCCTAACGGATGCTCTCAATGCTGCGGCAACTAAGCCTGACTCGCACGCCTTTAGGCAGCAATTTTTATCTTCAGCCGAAGGCTTTATGCAAGATATTGCGCAAATTAATGGCGCACTGGCAGGCCAAGCAACAAAGTTAAATGCTCAAATGAGTAACGTGGCGCTTAACGTGTCCTCTATAACTAAGCAAATAGCCGAAATTAACAGTAGCATTGGGTTAGCAACAGCAAATAACCAATCAACCGCAGAGCTAAAAGACAACCGAGAACGCCTAGTAAATCAGTTGTCAGGGCATATTGGCGTATCTATTGTTGAGCGAGATAATGGCTTTATTGATATCAGTACCTTAAGTGGTGCTCCGCTGGTGGTAGGTAGTAAAGCCGCATCAATCTCGGTAAATGGCACTACAGTTACAAGTGAGTTTATTGGACAAGAATTTACTCTTGATAAAAACGTCGGCGGTCAATTTGGTGGCTTGATCAGTGTTGATAACGATGTAATTAAACCAACCCTTGCAACCTTAAACGACCTAGTTGCCGACCTTGCTGATGATATGAACGGTGCACTGCAAAGTGGCTTTGATTTAAATAACAACCCCGGTGAAGCACTGTTTACTTACAATCCATTAAACCCATTAGGGACGATTGAGGTTAACCCTGCGATCACCCCCGATAAACTTGGTTTTAAAAACAGTAGTACCTCAGGACCAGGCGATAACTCTAATATTGCAAATATTGTTGCCTCAATGGCAGGAAAAGGCGATAAGTTTACGTTATTAGTGGGTGAGCTTGCCATTACCAGTAAACAAAACCTAAACAGTATTACCACGGCCACTAATTTGAGTGAAAACGCCATTGCAGCGCGCGATAGCTACAGCGGGGTAAACCTTGATGAAGAGGCGGCAAACTTAATGCATTTTCAGCAAATGTATAGTGCCAATGCAAAGGTAATTAGCACGGCAGATCAAATGTTTAAATCTTTACTGCAAATGTTTTAAAGGGCAATGTTATGAGAGTTAGTAGTCACCAGTTTCATTTAAATTCAATTAAAAACATTCAAAGTAATACTGAAAACTTTAACGAAAAGTCAATTCAGTTAGCGACCAACAAGCGCATTCTTAAGCCCTCAGATGATCCGCTTGGCACCGTGATGATCATGAATCTAGGTTCAGAAATCAAATCGCTAGAGCAATACAAAACCAATATGGATGCGGTTAACTTTTCATTAGGTCAACAAGAAGTGCAGCTTTCGGCCATAGTTAATCAAATATATTCATTGCAAAGCTTAATTACCACCGCGGCTGATGGCTCTATGGGTGAGTCAGAAATTAAAGCGTTAGGCCAAGAAATGAGTGTGGCTTTTCCGGCAATTGTTGACTTACTGAATGCAACCGATAGCGATGGGCAATATTATTTTTCGGGTAGTAAAACCGATGAAAAACCGTTTCAAATTGATGCCACGGGGAATTACGTTTATGCCGGTGACGATATTGTCAGAGAGGTCGCCGTATCTGACGACTCAAGTGTAAAAAATAATATTGTGGGCGATGATTTGGACCCAGGTGCGGGCTTTTTAAATGCCATGCAAGACTACCTTGTTGAAGTGAATAATCCGCCAGCGGGTGGCGTTGGCGACCAATCACGGGTGATGATAGACAAATTGGCGGACTTTTTAGGTAGTATTAGTAGCCAAGTGACCACCATAGGCTCTACTATGGCGTCGCTTGATTCTATTACTACCAGTAATCAAGATATCACTACATTTACGGTGAATTTACAGGATGATTTGAGTGCTGTTGATTATCCAGAAGCGTTTATTTCGATGAATGAATCTATGGCGGCGTATGAGTCGTCGATGCAGGTATACTCAACGGTAAGTAAACTTTCATTGTTTTCATACATTTAAAATTTTAATACTTTCAGGAACTAACTATGCTGGTTAAAAGTAGCGAAAAGGCGCAAGCAATTGACTTGGTTAATACCAATAAATCGGATGCACTCGTTACATCATCAAAAGATTCTGCTAATAATTTGTGGAAAAACAAAATTGTTGCCAGAGAGGAGCAAGTTAAAGTACTGACTGATTGGGCGCAGCGCGGAGCGCTTAGTCAGGCGTTGGCAAAAGCCGAGCAAAGCGAAAGCACAATACGAAATTTGTACATGGGGCTTGAAAAGTTAGCACAACAATTAAACACCCAAGCTGCTAACTCTCAACCACAACCTATGCAACAACAAAAGATTAAAGTGCAAATAGCGTCACTACAGGGCATAGCAAATAAAAAAGGTTCAGGGCTTGATACCCAGCTAAAAATAACCGATCCAAATCGTGCTATTACCAAACAGCTTAATGCAAATATAGATCTACTTAGCGCGCGTCCACATGAAGAAAATATCCAGTTAGTAATGGGGCGTTCGGCCAAATCATTAAGCTTAAAGCTACCCGCCTATCAAGACGAAAAAACCAATTTAACCACCATTCAAAATGCATTTGCCCCTCACCATATTAATGTTGAGCTCAATCGTGAAAATCGCCTGCTTTTTAGTGCGCAAAAAGAAAATGCTTCCCCACTTTTAGAGCCTTGGGTGATGAGTGGTCAAGGTGTGCGTGTTGCGGCGGGTAATCCGATTTCGTTGCAGCTTAATGATTTAGATAACCCACTAAATGAACTTGCTAAAATAGCGGATAAAAATGCCACTATTGCACAGCATCGTGAACAAATTCAAAGTGCGCAGCGTCATTTAAAGGCTAACTTAATAAAAATTCAGGCTCAAAAACAACAATTACAAAGCCAATTAGAGCAGCTTGACTCTGCTAGTTCATTAGCCAACACCGATGAACTGCTTGCTTTAAGTTTAGGGGTTAAACAGCACATGCAAAACCCAGGTGTAAATAGTGTGGCTGCGATTATGTCGCAAGCAAACATTACTCGTAATATGGTGCAATACTCACTCACTTAATTTTTTAATGCAGCAATCTAGTATTGCTGCATCGTTTTTTATTTCTGCTATTCCTCTTATCTGTTTTTAGCCAACGAAAATGCCTGCTTTACCCGCTTTGAGCACATTATTTAAAAAAT